>NZ_JAMZEE010000072.1:0-8630 GCF_024704895.1 Bacteroides muris (ex Fokt et al. 2023)
ATCTTTATGATGGGTTAATACGTTGATATATAAATGGAAATGACTTTGGGCTTGAAGCGTTTTTTAAACGTTCGTTTAATGGACACAAAGATAAGACTGTTTTTCATATCCTCAAAATGTTTAATAAAAATATTTTAGGAAACCTTTTGCTGCTCGGTTTAATATGCAGTAATACAACATATTAAGCATCCTGTTTAATATTTGAAATTTCCATATCCTTTTGTTAACTGATTCCCTCTTTAATTTTCTTAAATATTGACGTTCAAAAAACGAACGTCTATTGAACGCTTTTTGCTTGCAATAGATTCGTTTACAGTATTTTACCTGACAGGTAATGAATGACTGCAAAAAATCTGTTGGCAAGAAGGGCATAAAGCTTGTCGTATTCTACATAAGGTGTTCGCAAATAATTGAATTTCAAGCATATGCAAGAGATTCAAAGCCCCAGGAGAACACCCTTTTCTGAACAAAAGCATAAAAATGGGAATAGAGAAAGAGGCCGAAATTTGGTATGCCATGCGTGCCACCTACCGCAGAGAACCGGATGCCATGCGTCTGCTCAAGAAAGAAAATTTGGGCTGTTTCATTCCTATGCAATATAAGATATGTATAAAAAAAGGAAAAAAAGTCCGTGTTTTGGTTCCGGTCGTTCATAATCTGCTTTTTGTCCATGCCCGTCCTTCCGATGTGCAGCGTGTCAAGTCTCAAGTCACTTATTTGCAATATATCACCGATACTCGCAGTGGACAGAAGATTATTGTCCCCGACAGTCAGATGCAGCGTTTCATTGCCGTATCCGGCACTTACGATGATCATCTTCTTTATTTTCAACCGGATGAATTGAACTTGTCCAAAGGTACCAAAGTCCGGATTACCGGCGGTGAATTTGAGGGGCAAGAAGGTATATTTCTGAAGGTGAAAGGCGCACGTGACCGTCGCGTGGTTATCGAAATACAAGGTGTCATAGCTGTTGCCATGGCCACTATCCATCCCGATCTTATAGAAGTAATCGGCTGAACTTTAATTTTTAATTCTTAATTCCATAATTGCTTATGTCTCTTTCCGAAGAAGCAATCTCTCTTCAGCGTGCTGCGCACGAACTGATGTATTTGGGTATGGACGGCAGTCCCGTCTATAGCGATGACTTGTCACGGCGGAACGGTGAGGTCTACCGTCTTACCATGGCTTTGTACCGGTCGGGTGTAAAAGGCACTACCATCGAAGAGCAGGCAAATGTCTGTCTTGCCCTTCTTATGGGTTACGGCGCCTCTTTTGTCGACCATGGCGAAAAACAGCGGCATGTCCAGGAAGTGCTGGACTGTTGTTGGGATGTGCTCGACGCCCTTCCCGCTTCCTTACTGAAGCTCCGCCTGCTTACTGCCTGCTACGGTGAAGTGTTCGACGAGTCTTTGGCCGACGAGGGCCGTTCCATTATCTCCTCCTGGGATTCCTCATCACTTACTCCCGAACAGCAGGAAGCGGTTGATGAGTTTCAGGATGTGACAGGCAATCCCTATCCGTGGGAATATATCGATGAATAAAACTTTTCATTATAATGCTTAACAACAAATCCGTATTGATTACCGGAGGAACAGGTTCCTTCGGCAAGAAGTTTGTGGAAACCATTCTTCGTGATTATCCGCAAGTAAAGAAAATCATTATTTACTCCCGTGATGAGCTGAAGCAATTTGAACTGAAGCAGAAATATCCCGGTCATAAGTATCCGCAATTGCGCTTCTTTATCGGTGATGTCCGCGACCTCGAACGTCTGACGCGGGCTTGCGAAGGAGTGGACGTGATTATCCATGCAGCCGCCATCAAGCAGGTGGATACCGCTGAATACAATCCCGAAGAGTGCATCAAAACCAATGTACACGGTGCGCAAAATGTGATAAAGGCTGCTCTTGCCACCGGGGTCCGGCATGTGGTGGCCCTTTCTACCGACAAGGCCTGTGCCCCCATCAATCTTTATGGCGCCACCAAACTCACTTCCGACAAGCTGTTTACTGCCGCCAACAATATCAGCGGTTCCAAGGACATCAAGTTCTCCGTAGTACGTTATGGCAATGTGATGGGTTCCCGTGGTTCCGTAATCCCTTTTTTCATCAGCAAGCGCGACAACGGGGCGAAGGAACTTCCCATAACCGATATGCGCATGACCCGTTTCAACATCTCGCTGGAAGCCGGTGTAGCTCTGGTCATGTATGCCATCGGACATCACCTGGGTGGTGAAATCTTTATTCCCAAGATTCCTTCCTACCATATCAAGGATGTGGCCGCTGCCATTGCGCCCAATCTGCCGCAGGTGGAAGTGGGCATCCGTCCGGGAGAGAAGCTGCACGAAGAGATGATTACTGTAACCGATGCTCTTGATACGATCGACTTGGGCAGATATTATGTCATTCTTCCTTCCGTATCTTTCAGGCACAGTCGCGAAGAGTTCATCAGACATCACAATGCAATGCCCGTTCCCGACGGTTTCCACTACAGCAGTGACAACAATACGGAGTGGGAGACAGTAGAGACTATGCGCGAGAATATAAAGAAATACGTTGACCCTAATTTCGAGGTGAAATGATAAGCAAGCCTATTCCATACGGTCGTCAGCATATCACAGATGAGGATATCCGGGCAGTCATCGATACCCTGAAAAGCGACTACCTGACACAAGGCCCCAAGATCAGGGAATTTGAAACGAAATTTGCCGGATATGTAGGTGCGCAATATGCCGTAGCGGTGAACAATGCCACTTCGGGGCTTCATCTTGCAGCTACCGCACTGAATGTAAAGCCGGGCGACAAGGTGATTGTCACTCCCATGACCTTTGCTGCCAGTGCCAACTGCATCCGCTATTGTGGCGGCGAGGTGGTGTTCTGCGATATTGACAAGGATACCTACCTCATGGATATCCGTAAACTTGAAGCCATGCTTAAGGCTTCTCCCCGCGGTACTTACAAAGGTATTGTTCCGGTTGATTTTGCCGGCTATCCTTTGAACCTGGAAGAGTTCAGAAAGCTTGCCGACGAGTACGGCCTGTGGATTATCGAAGATGCCTGCCATGCTCCCGGCGGCTATTTCACGGACAGTAAAGGCAAGAAACAACATTGTGGTAACGGTTGTTTTGCCGACTGTGCCGTATTCTCTTTCCATCCCGTGAAACATATCGCTACGGGTGAGGGAGGCATGGTGACCACCAACAGCAAGGAGCTCTATGACAAGCTTTGTCTTTACCGTACGCATGGCATTACGAAAGACCCTGCCTTGTTGCACGAGCATCATGGCGGCTGGTATTACGAGATGCAGGAGCTGGGGTATAATTACCGTCTGACTGATTTCCAGGCTGCCCTGGGTGTTTCTCAGCTGGAACGTGCGAAAGCAGGTCTTGAACGCCGCCATGAAATCGTAAGACGCTATAATGAAGCGTTTTCCGGAATAGATGGCATCAAGACTCCGTTCAATGCTGCCGATGCCTATCACGCCTATCATCTTTATGTCATTCAAGTGGCCGACCGCTTGGGCCTTTATAATTATCTGCACGAGAACAATGTCTATGCGCAGGTTCATTATGCTCCGCTTCATCTGATGCCTTATTACCGGCAGTTGGGCAGTAGGAAAGGCGATTTACCTGTAGTGGAAGAGTATTACGAACATTGTCTGAGTCTTCCGATGTATCCCACGCTGACGGACGAGGAGCAGGAGTATGTGATAGAGAAAGTAATTGAATTTCTACAGAAATGAAAAATATAGCAATCATCCCTGCCCGTGGCGGAAGCAAGCGCATCCCGCGGAAAAATATAAAGTCCTTTCTGGGGAAGCCTATTATTGCATACTCCATTGAGGCGGCTTTGCAGAGCGGACTTTTTGATGAGGTAATGGTCTCTACCGATGATGAGGAGATTGCTGCAATCGCTTGCAGATATGGTGCCAAGGTTCCTTTCATGCGGAGTGCCGAGATGTCAAATGACTATGCCGGGACGGCTGATGTCATTCTTGAAGTTCTGCAGATGTATAAAGAGCAAGGCAGAGAGTTCGAAACGGTTTGTTGCATTTACTCAACGGCTCCTTTCGTCACTCCCGAAAGACTCCGGGAAGCATATGGGAAAATGAATTCGGAGATAGATTCCGTTTTCACTTGTGTGGCTTATTCCTATCCCATACAGCGCAGCCTTCACATCGTGGACGGGAGAATCGGTATGGTTTATCCCGAATACATGAATACACGTTCCCAAGATTTGGAGCCGATCTATCACGATGCCGGTCAGTTCTATTTCTCTCGTACCGCTTCCTTTGTGGAGAGCCGGACTTTTTGGGGTGAGAATACAGCCGGGTTGGTACTTTCCGAACTTGAAGTGCAGGACCTCGATACGCTGACCGACTGGACATTGGCGGAAATGAAGTATGAGTTGCTTCATAGATAACCTTCGTGTATGGTTTTAAAGAGTTTGCAGGTAGAAAAAGATTCTGGATATTTCTAGTTTCGATATTTATCGTTATCTTTGCATATACATATAATTAACTATCGGTGAAGGTTATGGAACAGAAAGATAAATATATACGTTTTGACTGGGCGGTGAAAAGATTGCTGCGCAACAAGGCCAACTTCGGTGTTCTCGAAGGTTTCCTTACCGTGCTGTTGGGCGAATCCATCCATATCGTGGAGATACTGGAAAGCGAGGGTAACCAGCAGTGTGAAAGCGATAAATTCAACCGTGTGGACATCAAGGCCCGCAACAGTAAGGACGAAATCATTATTGTGGAAGTTCAGAACACCCGCGAGATTTATTATCTGGAACGTATCCTTTTCGGTGTAGCAAAAGCCATCACAGAGCATATCGAACTGGGAAACCTTTACTCGGAAGTGAAGAAAGTGTATTCCGTCAGTATCCTTTATTTTGACATCGGCAAGGGGAATGATTACTTGTATCACGGTCAGAACACATTCGTAGGTGTTCACACGGGGGACTTCCTCGAAGTGAGCACCAAAGAGAAAAATGCTATCGTACGTAAGCTGCCTTCCGAAATATTCCCCGAGTACTTCCTTATCCGGGTGAACGAGTTTAATAAGGTAGCCGTCACTCCGCTTGAAGAGTGGATAGAATATCTGAAAACCGGTGTCATCCGTCCCGACACGAAAGCTCCCGGTCTGGAAGAGGCCCGTCGTAAACTGATTTATTATAACATGAACCGTGCCGAACAATTGGCGTATGACGAGCATATCAATGCCGTGATGATTCAGAATGATGTCCTGACCACGGCAGCGGAGGAAGGCCGGCAGGAAGGCAGGGAGGAAGGCCGGCAGGAAGGCAGGGAGGAAGGTCGATTGGAAGGTCGATTGGAAGGTCTTGCTGCAGGCAGACAAGAAGAGAAGAAAGAGAATGCCAGAAACATGAAAAAACTGAATGTTTCCTTTGACATCATTCATCGGGTTACCGGACTATCCATTGAAGAGATAGACAAACTCTAAATATTTTAATTTATCTCATTTCCTTGAGAAAAATCTATTTCCGTGCCGACGCAAGCGCTACCATCGGCTACGGTCACTTTATCCGTACTCTGGCTTTGGCCGATATGCTGAAGGACGATTTCGATTGTACCTTCTTTACTTGCCATCCTACCTCATATCAGGTAAGTGAGATGGAGAAGGTATGTCCTTTCATCCCCTTGCAAGAGGAAACGCATTCTGCTGATTTCCTTTCCCATCTGCAAGGTGATGAAATCGTGGTGCTCGACAATTATTTCTTCACTACCGATTACCAGCGTGCCATCAAGCAAAAAGGCTGCCGCCTGGTTTGCATTGATGATATGCACGATAAGCACTATGTGGCCGATGTGGTAATAAATCATGGGGTGACCAATGAAAAATTGTTCAGTATAGAACCTTATACACAATTATGTCTGGGATATGACTGGGCCTTATTGCGTTTCCCGTTTTTGCAACCTCCACAAAGACAGCAGAAAGATAGAAAGATAGAAAAGGCTGTTGTTTGTTTTGGAGGTTCCGACAAGAACAATTTGACAGAGCGTTTTGTCTCTTTTTTGCAGAAAGAACCGTCTGTGAAACAGATAGTAGCCATTGTAGGAGATAAATACCAGACTGATAATGTATCACAGTCTTATTCAAAAGTCCAGTATCGGCATAATCTGTCTGCATCAGAAATGTCTGACATCTTTAGCCAATCAGATGTCGCGTTTTTGTCGGCAAGTACTGTATGTTTGGAAGCGTTGTCCCGGCAATTGCCTATAGTTGCTGGATATTATGTAGACAATCAGCAGGAAATGTATGCTGAATATGTCGCACATAATTTGATATATCCTTTAGGTAATCTGTTGGATTTGGATTTTGAGAGACTTAATTTTTCTTCGATTGCAGAGAGGATAAAGTCCCTGACTGCGATGAATTTTTCTTCCATTCCGTTACGTTATAAGAATTTGTTTCAAAATCTGTTCATTCCGGTCCTGATTGAAAATAATGGATTGAGATTGGTTGATTATAGGCTGTTGGACAGAGACCGGCATTTGTCTGTGTGGCAGGCGAGGAATGAAGAATGTATTCGTGTTCAGATGGCGCATGTGGAAACTATTCCCTGGAAATCTCATTTGAAGTTTGTGAATAGTTTGTCGTCTCAGTATCGGAAGGTATATATGGCTGTCTATAGGGAAGAGATACTTGTCGGTTCCGTGAATATAGAGTATGAATCGGTTGCGCAAGTGGAGCGTGGAGTATTTATATTGCCGGAGTTTTGGGGAAACGGTGATGCAGCGTTGATTGAGAAGACGTTATTTGAGTATCTTAAAAAACAGCATGTTACTTCTATCTTGGCCAAAGTCTTGAGAACCAATGTCCGCTCATTGCGTTTTCATTTGAAATGGGGCTATAGACGGACGTCAAATGACGATAAGTATGATTATTTAATTAAAGATTTGAGCGAATGAACAAGGTGATGATTGTAGCAGAATTGTCTGCCAACCATAATGGGAGCAAACAAATAGCAATAGATACTATCCGTGCCGCCAAGCGTGCAGGTGCCGATGCCATAAAACTGCAAACCTATACAGCTGACACCATAACCCTGAACTGCCATGCCGATGATTTTAAGATAAAACAAGGCACAATCTGGGATGGGAAATATTTGTACGATCTCTATAAGCAAGCCTATACCCCTTGGGAGTGGCACGAAGAGCTGTTTCGTGTGGCCAAGGAGGAAGGACTTGTCTGTTTTTCATCACCGTTTGATAAAACTGCGGTAGATTTCCTGGAATCCTTGGGCAACCCCATTTACAAAATTGCCTCTTTTGAAATTACGGATATTCCTTTGATAGAGTATGCCGCCAAGAAGATGAAACCGATGGTGATGTCTACCGGCATTGCCACTGAAGAAGACATTCAGTTGGCTGTAGATACTTGCCGTGCGGCGGGCAATGATGATATTACGCTGTTGAAATGCACCTCCTCTTATCCTGCCCCCATTGAGGAAGCCAATCTGTGCATGATAAAGGATTTAGCCGAGCGCTATGGAGTGAAGTCCGGTTTGTCCGATCATACCATTGGCAGTGTGTCTGCCGTAGTGGCTGTGACACAAGGTGCAACCATGATTGAAAAGCATTTTATTATCGACCGTAGTATTGGCGGCCCCGATGCCTCATTCTCAATGAACGAGCAGGAGTTTGCCCAAATGGTGAAAGATATACGCATGGCCGAAGCGGCTATCGGCTCAGTATCGTATGAACTTACTGATAAGATGAAGTCGGGAAGGGAGTTCTCCCGTTCGCTCTATGTAGCCGAGGATATGAAAGCCGGAGAAGTGGTTACAGAGCAGAACGTTCGCTCCGTTCGTCCGGGCTTCGGCCTGCACCCTAAGTATCTGAAAGATATATTGGGAAAGAAAGTAAATCAGGATTTGGAGAAAGGAACGAGATTTGCATGGGAGTTCGTGAATAGTTAGAGGTCATCAAAAAAGAGAATATTGTTACTGCAATTCTTTATGGTTCTGAGGCACGTGGAGAGGCAAAACAGAATAGTGACATTGATATTCTGATTTTAGTGGATAAAGATACAAAGCGTGATATTGTCAATTATAGGCGTCAAAAGGCATGTGACGATAAAGAATTATTCTCCGCTTACACATCTTTATACGCTGGATATCCCCAATAAAGAAGTGCGCATGGGGTTGATGAAATTGGATGTAGAATGAAGAAGGGAGCCTTTTACAGCCCCCTATACTCCCTTTCCGCATCGAAACACGGACAAGCTTTCGCCGGATTCAAATCATGGTGTCCCACAATCAGCGCCCGTGGAAAGATACGCTTCAACTCACGTAGCAGTGCCAGTAACGAAGCCTTCTGTTCCCGTGTGCGGGTATCGGCAGGACAACTTGCAGCATCCAGTCCTCCTTCATAGCAGATGCCGATAGAGTGGCGGTTGTGATTGAGGCAATGCGCACCGGTTTTTTCCAACGGGCGACCGCGGTGAATCTCGCCGTCGCGCGTCAGATAGAAATGATAGCCGATGTCGCGGAAACCGCGGTGGAGGATGTGGTCGCGGCGGCAATCCTCAAGTAAACGTCCTATTTTCCGCCTTGACGCTGATTTAATATAAATATACCTTTGTGGCAAACTTGAAATTTACAGTT
>NZ_JAMZEE010000073.1:0-8081 GCF_024704895.1 Bacteroides muris (ex Fokt et al. 2023)
TTCTTCCTTAGCTCAGTCGGTTAGAGCATCTGACTGTTAATCAGAGGGTCCTTGGTTCAAGTCCAAGAGGAAGAGCGGAAAGGTTCGTCAATCAGGCGAGCCTTTTTTATTTTCTACATCGACCGCACTGAACAAACGAACGGGAATTTTTTAGAAAAATCTTTCATTTTTCATGGAATTAACATACATTTGCAGAACACCCATAGGGAGTTTATCCCGACCTTCTGTCTTTATTTGCAGAACCATGAAGTTTAATTCCAAAATACGACTATTATGATAAGAACAACCCTATTCTTTTTAATCATCGGATTGACAGTATGTACATTTTGCAAAGCACAAGACATGCCCGTTCTGCCCCAAGAAAAGTTCCGGCACCACGAATTCTCCGTCGGCTATGGCTTCCTGCCCATTACCGATGCCAACAGCATAGCTGAGGAGTGCTTCGCTCCGGCACTGAGTTTCGGAGTCTATACACGCAAAAAGACGAACTACTACGGCGCCCTAAACATCAGCTACATCTATAGATTCAACCGCAAAATAAGTCTGGGAATAACCGGAGGAATAACCGGCAACAAAGGGACAGCCGGCAGCTTTTACGAAGCTTTGGATGAAAACACCAAAGACAACCGAAGGTATCTGTATGTTCTTCCCACCTTCCGGTGGCACTGGTTTACCCGACCCAAATTCTCTCTGTACTCCTTAGCAGGTCTCGGTGCCTACTTCCTCCGGAACAGTTTTGGCGAAGAAGTCTTTCACAAGACAAAATTCGCTTATCAATTCAGCTATCTAGGCATCGAATACGGAAGTCGGTTTGCTTTCTTCACAGAATTCGGAGTAGGATATACCGGGACAATCGCAGCAGGCGGCCGCTATCGGTTCTGACTCATGAGGCCGCCACCGCCAGTGTCAATACACTGATGCGCACACCTTCCACTTCCTTGAGCGCATCGGCACAAGCCGTAGTGGTGGCACCGGTAGTCAACACGTCATCTATAATCAGCACATGCTTCCCTGCAAAAGCGTCAGCACGACGCAGGCAGAAGATACCATCCACATTCTCCCAACGTTCATAAGAGGATTTACGGGTCTGCGTTTCCGTATGCCTCATACGTGCAACAGAAGCAGTATCCATGGGAATACCGGTGACAACGGAAACGCCGCGGGCTATACATTCGCTCTGATTGTACCCGCGCATTTTCCGCTTGCGCGGATGCAGAGGAACAGGGACTATGACATCCACATCACTGAAGAAGCCGATAGCCGACAACTCCGCTGCCATAAACCGCCCCATCACTTCGCCAAGGTCTTTCCTCCCTCCATATTTCAACTGATGGAGAATGCGGCGGAAATCACTCCCTTTATGGTAAAAGAAACAAGATGTGGCATGTTCCAGAGGTATCTTCCCCCAGAACATACGTTCCACCGGATTGTCCTTACGAAGATGATAGTTTGTCCGAGGCATATCCATATTGCACTTCATGCAGATGCCCTCTTCACCCTCTTGCAAGATAGCACCACACACGGCACACTGACGCGGGAAGAAGAGATGGACAAAAGAAAAGAACCAGGTTTTAACTACGTTTTTCATCGTATAGTATTAAAAAAACGGCAACAGAGCAATACGTTTCTCCGCTCTTCTTTCAAGAAATATTCGGCTTCACGGGCTATGCGGCAGACAGACTCTGTCAATATCTTCAAATCTTCCATAATATTTTAGCCTTTGTCAGGGGCAAAGATAATGCAAATCGATGCAGTACGAAATGAACGAAGTGAATTTTTCGTATCTTTGGGCACCATTAAAGAACTGTCGGATGAAAGATTTTGCTGCCATTGATTTTGAAACGGCCAACGAACAGCGCACCAGTGTTTGCAGTGTGGGGCTGGTTATCGTGCGTGACGGAGAGATTGTGGACCATTATTACAGCCTTATCCGTCCCGAGCCGGAATACTATACTTACCGGAATACCCGCGTACATGGATTGACGCTGGCTGATACGGAGCACGCACCGATTTTCCCTATGGTCTGGCAGGAAGTGGCTTCCCGTTTGGAAGGTTTGCCCCTGGTGGCGCACAACAAGGCTTTTGATGAAAGTTGCCTGAAGGCTGTTTTCCGGACTTATTGCATGGATTATCCGGATTATGAGTTCCACTGTACCTTGCGGGCATCGCATCGTTCCATTAAAGGACTGTCTGATTATCAGTTGCACACGGTGGCGGCTTACTGTGGTTATCAACCGGAACAGCATCACCACGCGTTGGCCGACGCGAAGGCATGTGCCTGGATAGCCCGGAAAATCTTATGAACGGAACAGTGTTCGGAAGAGAACGAAGAATAAAGAGTTGAAAGAACAGATTATGATGAAAGTTGCTTTTATTGGTGTAGGTTATCGGGGCAGGCAGTTGCTTCGTTTGTTGCAGCATCTGCCTGCATTCAAGGTGGTGGCGCTTGCCGATCCGGGACTCGATGATTCCGGCTTTCCGGGCATCGGTTGCTACAATCATGGCGAGGATGACTATTTGAACATGCTTGCCGAACATGCGCCCGAACTGGTGTTTGTCGCCTCTCCCTGGCAGTGCCACGTGCGGCATGCCTTGTGCTGTGTGGAGAGGGGATGCCATGTGGCCTTGGAGATAAAAGGAGGACTTTATATAGACGAGTACCGGCCTTTGATAGAGCTGGCACACCGGCGCGGTTGCCGGGTATATCCTTTGGAGAATACGCTTTTCATGCGCGAGAATCTCTCTGTCTGCAACATGGTGGCTGCCGGTTTGTTGGGCGAGATTGTATATATGCGTGGCGGCTATCGGCACGATTTGCGCCGTCTGTTGCTGGATGATGCCGGAAACATCGGCAACCGGGAAAAGACGGAAAGTGTCTGGCGGAGCAGGTTCTATCAGGAGGAGAATGGCGACCTTTATCCTACGCACGGCCTGGCTCCCCTCTGCATGATGGCGGGCATCAATCGGAAAGACCGTGTAAAGAGCCTGACTTCATTTGCTTCCAAACCGGCAGGAATTTATCAGTATATAAAGGATTTGGGAGGAAACACGGATGTGAGGGTGCGGCTGGGTGATGTCGTCGTCACCCAATTGGAAACAGAGAACGGCATTCTCATCTCCCTGACGCACGACACCACCTTGCCGCGTCCGCGTAGCCTCGACTTCGAAGTGCAAGGAACAAAAGGCATCTGGCAGGGAGACCGGAGGATGATTTACATAGAAGGACTCAGCCCAGACGAAACCTGGGAGGCGGACAGTGCATACGTGGACCGTTATGAGCACATCTATTGGCAGCAGTGGGGAAACGATGCCCTGAAAGTGGACACACACCACCAAGGCATGGATTATATCATGCTGAAAGCTTTGGAGGCTGATTTGAAGGATGAACTGCCTTTTCCGGCAACGCTTGGTGATTTGGCGTTGTGGACTTCCATCACTCCATGGTCGAAATTATCTATTGCAGAAGGACGAAAGGTGGATTTGTAACAAGTTGACACCAAATTATCCGATTACGGACAAGTTGGCTTTTTCGATGCAGATTCCTAACAATATCTTCTCACAAAATAAGAATATCGTTTCAATTTCATTTATACGGTATTAATTAACAGATATAGCTTTCTACGTATTATCCAAACTATTATATTTGCTTAATAATACGATAAAAGCATGTATAAGTTCCGCCCACTTCTATTCTTATTGACGACATTATCGCTTTTGCTCCCTGCCAATGCATCCCAACACTCCAATTTTTATTTTAGAAGTTTAGGAGTTGAAGATGGTTTATCTCAAAACATGGTATATGCCATTTTGCAGGACCGCCAAGGTTTCATGTGGTTTGGTACACAAAATGGATTGAACCGTTATGACGGCAACTCTTTCAAAGTATACAAAAGAAATATTTCTGATGAAAAAGGCCTGAAAAGTGATGCCATCTTCTCTTTAGCCGAAGACACAGATGGAATATTGTGGATAGGTACGGACATGGGGGTATTTCTGTATAATCCCGTCTTTGACAGTTGTACCAACTTGTCAATGAAAACAGAGAAGGGCCTGTCTATTACCGGTACCGTACGTGCCATAGTACGTGATAAAGAAGGGAACATGTGGTTAGGAGGATCAGAAAAAGGTATTTTTTGCGTAACCCCTCAAAAAGAAATACGGTTTTATCCATTAAACCACTACCTGGAGAAAGGACAAGGAATACGTAGTTTCTGTTTCGACATGGATGGCAATCTCTGGATTGCCACTTACCAGCAAGGAATCTTAAAATTAAACATCTCGACTGGAGAAACATCTCAAATCCTGATTAGTGACATGGACAAAAACACTTCAGGAAACGACGTCAACCATCTATGTATACTTGATTCCGAAACATTACTTGTAAGCACCGTAAGCCACGGCTTATTAAAGCTTAATCTGCGCAACAAGGAATTCACCGAATTACTGGCTAAAGATGAAAATGGAAAGCCTCTGTTCGTACGGTATGTGTGCATAGATAAAAACGCTCATTTATGGATAGGTACAGAAAACGGCCTATACATTTATTCCACCCAGACCGGCTGTGTGGAGCATTTCCAACATATATTCAATGATTCCTACTCACTTTCCGACAATGCCATTCATTTCATCTATCAGGACAAGGAAGGAGGAATGTGGTTAGGAACCTTCTTTGGCGGAGTGAATTATTTTGCAGAGTCTTATGCCAGGTTCGAGAAATATTATCCTATTACCGGCAGTCATTCTATCAGCGGTAAAAGTATCAGCGAATTCTGCGAAGACGAGAAAGGGAACGTCTGGATTGGCACTGAAGACGGAGGCCTGAACTGCTTTAACCCGCTCAACAGGACCTTTACACAAGGATATCTCTCCGCCGACAACATACATGCTCTCCTATGTGATAAGGATAATCTTTGGATAGGTTCTTTCTCCGAAGGTTTGTTTGTGCTGAACTTGAAGGACAAGAGAATAAAGAATTACCGGAGTGCTTTATCGGAAGAAACCTTGAGTGACGACAATATCTATTCTATTTATAAGGATTATACCGGCATCATCTGGGTCGGGACAATGACAGGATTACACCGTTATGTACCCGAAACAGATAATTTCGTACGTGTTTGTGAAAATAATATATTTTCGCAAGTAAACGACATTCTGGAAGATTTCGATGGTATCCTGTGGTTTGCGACTTTAGGACAAGGACTGTTCTCTTACGACAGGAAACAAGACAAATGGGAGCACCATCCAACAGTAGTAAAGACAGATGCGACTCGTGGAAAAATGGCAATTTGCCTTTTGGAAGACCAAAGGCATCACTTATGGATTGGGACAGAAGGAGCAGGTATGATTCGTTACGACAAACAGTCTCGCTCTTTCACCAATCATTTCTCCACGAATGAAGGATTGCCCAATAATGTCATTTACCAATTGCAAGAAGATACCAACGGATATATCTGGGGAAGTACAAACAAAGGGTTATTCCGGTTAGAATTGCCGATGGGCAAAGTAAAGACCTATACTCATGCGGATGGCTTATTGGGAGATCAGTTTAACTATAAGTCCGGGTTCGTAAGCAAATCAGGTAAGATGTATTTTGGAGGAGTAAAAGGATTCATTGCTTTTGAGGCAGACAAACTGGAGTCTTCCCTGATGCCTCCCAATGTGGTTTTCAACAGTTTTCAGGTAAACAATGTGGAAGTTCCCATGGGTGGGGAGAATGCTTTGCTGGAATGCTCCATTGCTTATACCAAATCAATTACACTGCCTCATGACCAGTCTATTTTCAGCATTGGTTTCGCTGCATTAAACTATGCCTCTCCACAAGAAATGCAGTATGCCTATAGACTGGAAGGATGGGATCAAGAATGGATTTATGTAGGCCAGACGCATCAAGCCACTTATTCCAATCTTCCTTCCGGGGAATATACATTCTGTGTGAAAGCAACCAACAGCAACGGTACATCGAATGAGACCGTTGCATGCATGAAGATTCGTATCCTTCCGCCGTTTTACTTGACGGTATGGGCCTATATCGCCTATGCCATCCTCATTGTGCTGATTGTATTCTACGCAATAAGGAGCTATATCACACGGCTGCAAAGACGCAGTGCCAAAGCCATAGAACTGCTGCAACGCAAGAAAGAGAAAGAATTATACAATGCCAAGATTAACTTCTTCACCAATATAACCCATGAAATAAGAACCCCACTCAGCTTGATAAAAGCTCCACTGGAAGAAGTAATAAAAGAAGTAAAGGTATCAGATTCATGTTATGAGAACTTGTCTATCATTCAAAGAAACACCAACCGGCTATTGAAGCTGGTTAATGAATTGTTGGATTTTCGTAAAGCCGAAGCCAAGGATTTGCAATTGAATTTTACACATACGGATGTGACCGCCATTATCCGGGATACCATCGGGAGATTTACTCCGGCTGCAAAGTTGCAGAATATTGTTTTTCAAGAAGATATATCCATCGAAAGGCTGATGGTCGATATAGATGCAGAGATGTTGACCAAGATACTGAGCAACCTCTTCAGTAATGCTTTGAAACATGCCGCTTCCTTTATAAAGGTTTGTCTGGAAAGTGGCGCGGACAATTTCAACTTAACAATAATAAACGATGGTGACCATATCCCACCGGAGCAAACAGAACGTATCTTTGAGCCGTTTGTGAAATTGGATGAAAACAGCACGGGCACCGGCATCGGTCTGCCACTAACCCGCACGCTGATTGAGGCTCACAAAGGACAGATATTCGTAGATACCAATAACAGGAATGTAGCTTTTGTCATTATCTTACCTATCCGACAAGAAATATCCATTACTCTAAAAGAAGATAATAAAGAAACTGTGAAAGAAGAGCAAGAGAAACCGGCGGATACGATTATTTTACCTAATTCAGAACATAAAAACGTGGTACTTTCCGTAGAAGACAATCAAGAATTCCAAGATTTTATGAGCAATCAACTCAAAGAAAATTATCTGATACTAAAAGCCAGCAATGGAGTGGATGCGTTACGAATATTAGGAGAACAGAACATAGACCTAATAATAAGCGATGTAATGATGCCTGTAATGGATGGAATGGCTTTGTGCAAAGAAATAAAGGAAAATCTTCGCTACAGCCACATACCCATCATCTTGCTGACGGCGAGAACAGACTTACAGACACAACTGGACGGGCTGAAAATCGGTGCCGATGAATATATAACCAAACCCTATTCCATAGATTACCTAAAAGCACGCATTGAAAATCTGCTTGAAAACAGAAAGAAGATACGTGAATCGTACAAGCACTCCCCCGAATCGACGATAGAAGTCATAGCCCACTCCAAAGCCGACGAGGACTTCCTTAACAAACTGGTGGAAACCATCCACGCCCATCTGGATGAAGTGAACCTGGATGTAGACGCCTTGGCCTTAATGATGAATATGAGCCGTGCCACATTATATCGTAAAGTAAAGAGTATTTCCGAATTGACACCCAATGATTTCATCCGTTTGATTCGCCTTAAAAAAGCAGCAGAACTGTTAAGAAACAAAGAATATCGTATCAATGAGATAGCATTCATTGTAGGCTTTAATTCTTCATCCTATTTTTCCAAATGCTTCTATAAGCAGTTCGGTGTATTGCCCAAGGATTTTGAACGCAGCAAATAATATATACTGAAGTTTCGCAAGTTGCCTTTGCGTTATCAAGACTATCCCAATTCCCCTCCTCCCGGGAGGAGGAGAGATGAGATACTACTGTTTGTCAATAATATGAGAAACTTGCGAAACTTAAAATATATATTCACCTGTTGGTTGAATTAAATTAGAGAATATTTTATCCGCCCAATCGGATGATGATTAACGAAATTGACATATTGCATGAACGTCATTGCTGCTATTTTGCCTGCTATGCGGGTGAAAAGACCGCAGGATTGTTTTGCATAGTTTCGTATCATCATAAGATTGTCGTTGAGCTGGGAAAATATCGTTTCGATACGTTTACGGAATCTCTTATATGCCCATGTAGGCGGATGCCAGTTTTTCTGATTCAGCCGATATGGAACTTCAAGAGTGATATTTGCTGCCTCAAA
>NZ_JAMZEE010000074.1:0-7839 GCF_024704895.1 Bacteroides muris (ex Fokt et al. 2023)
AACTTCGCCCGAAGGAAGACACCAACTGGCATGCCACATTGCTTTATGTCCAGCAGCACAACGGCTACGAAAAATCTGTTCCGGAATAGTGTTACCAGTTACTAATCCAGTCATCCAATCACAATGTTCTACCCAAGCATAAGCAGCATCCTTTATAGCGACGTTTGTGTTGATAATATGTAAAACCTTTGACCATACCCATTCTGATGAATAAGTACCACCTTCATAAAGTAAATAATCAAGGTTACGTTTATTGATCAGTGCATTGATTTGCTCAGCTTCTCGAACAGCTGTATGATCTTTCCAAAGAATAAACATAGCATCCGGTTCTTCTGCAAACTCGGGACATAAAGCTAATGGCATTCCTGCCTTATCGGTTAAAGCAGGAGTACTACCAGTTGTGTCAAAACATAATCCACAAATAGAAGCAATCTCTTCTTCCTTCAAATCAGATAAAGCTATATGTACAGCCTCTGTCATGGATTCAATATAATCTAATGGATGTTGGCGATAGCGATTGTTGTGTGCATCACAGTAAAGTCCTGCTTTCCAACGAGGGTAAAAACTTATTCCCGTAGCAATTTCATGACCATTGTATGCGTCCACTACCAGTGCACGGCAAGAATCCGTACCAAAATCAAGACCGATAACGTATTTTTTATTTAATTTCATAGTCTGAATTCTTATTTGATTGCTAATTCCTGTTTTCTTGCAATGAAGAAACCGTAATAGGCAATTATTGCAAAAGCAACGGCCGGTACAATATATGCAGCCATAATACTACCCGTCTGGTCGGAAACAATTCCCTGGATTTGAGTCAGGACAGCGGCACCTGCAATAGCCATTACCATGAATGAACCACCGATTTTAGTGTCATTACCCAAACCGGTAAGACCAAAACCGTAAATGGTCGGGAACATCAATGACATACAGCCAGAAATACCCATAAGGCAATAGACTCCGAAACTTCCCTTGCCGAACATGGCACCCAAACAACACATTACGGCAAGAATAGCAAGTCCTATCAAAAGCGTATAGGCTTTCACATACTTCATCATCGCGGTACATACAAATCTCATGGCTACAAAAAGAATGAGCGACATGATATAGTAAGTGGCCGCAGCTTGTTCTGCCGTACGTGGCAATAAGTTGTCCAGTCCGAGCCATTCACATCCGTTATAGAATGCAGCGGCCATCGGTTCCACACCGCGCAATGCGTTGACAACGACCTCTACAGAAGCTGAGTCGCCTAAAGAAGCCAACACGTTGTCAAAATTGAGCTGTTGCATGGCATAACGAATGACGAAAGACCATACTGCGATTTGAGCACCTACGTAAAAGAATTGTGCAATTACCCCCCACACATAATTTTTATTTTTTGCGAGTCGACGAATCGTAGCACCAAATTCGACTTTCTCGCCACTTTCACGAAGATTGGGCATTTTGGTCAAGCGGATGGCAAGCAGAAGCACCAACATAACCAGACCAAGTACCACATAAGCCGTAGTGACAGCACTCAGTTCTTGTCCCTGGATGGCGGTCAACTCCTCAGCCGGAAGGTAGGCACGCTCTGCCACCGTCATTCCATTCAGTTGTGAGAGGATGAAAATCTGACTGATTACTACTCCCGTAATTGCCCCGAACGGGTTAAAAGCCTGCGACAGATTCAAACGGCGTGTCGCGGTACTTTCAGGACCGATTGCCAATACATAAGAATTAGTAGACGTCTCTAGAACTGAAAGTCCGGCAAAGAGAACAAAGATTGCCAGCAGATACATAAAGAAGCTGAAATCAACATTCACTTCCGAGCTAAGCATGGCAGGATAGAACAGTAAAGCCCCAAATGCATATAGACCAAGCCCCAGCATCACGCCTGATTTATAAGTGTATTTCTTGATAAACAAGGCACCGGGAACAGCACAACATCCGTATCCCAACAAATAGCACACTACCTGTATCCAAGCTGTTTTTGAATCACTCATACTCATGATGCGCTTGAAAGCTGCAAGCATAGTATCTGTCAGATTATTCGGCACAGCCCAGGCAAAGAAAAGAGTAGTGAGCAGAATGAATGGGAAGAGGATTCCTTTCGGTATTATTTTATTTGATTCCATACGAATTCTCCATTATATAGTTACCCTATTGAAACTTTGTTTTTATTACATTCAAATCTGCTCCAAATAAATCTTGCACGATAGGGGCCAATTGTTTATCCTTACCTTGTATATGAATCACCTTTTGCGTATGAACCAATGATGCACCGGGAGCCAGCTCCGCACCAGGAGAAGATGTTTCAATTTCATAGAAAGGTCCCATTATAGAACCATCTTCTACCAGACCGTCATTATAAGAGTTGATTACATCCCCGGCAAACGGATTTTCCTGAGGTCCCCATTGACCATTTACGTAGACTGAAGGAGTTTCGGGAAGACTACACCACAGGATTGTGAGTACGCCTTTCAATGAATCATAACTTCCGCAAATATCCGTTGCCCGTGAAGCCGGCAATCCCAGTTTGGAACGATAGAGCCCGTCAATCTTGAAATAGATAATACCATTTTCCTTTATCAGCCTATCCGTCGGTATCTTACCGAAATATTCATCATTCACGATTGTTCCTTCCGCATCTTGCTTATAAGGAATGAATACAGTAGTGGTCGGTGTAGGATTAAAACAACCGAGCATCCATACAGATACAAGACCACCCTCTTTTGTCCATGCCTTGTCACCTGTATTGGTAATCTTATTCTCACTCTTGTAAGCTACAATTTTTATATCATTTGTTAGCTGGATATTAAAATCGGCAGCCACTTCACCGGCATCCATCAACGATACAGTACGGTCAATATTCATATCAAAAGTAGTACCGGAAGCATTTGTCAAACGAGTATCTTTCACAAAACGGATACTACTGTTGTCTTGCGACTTTATGTCAAAAGCTTCAGTATCAAGTACCGGAGGAACTATCCAATTATCATAAACCTGCTCTTGTCCTTCCTTAAAATAAAGTGAGAACGGACCACCTTCCGGACCAAGCCAGAAGCGTTCCTCACCTCCTACCGGATTAAATTGAGAACTGACTTTGCCCTCATTTATGAAACGATAATTAATCCAGCCGTAACTGTCACCTTCATCGCCGGAAGCAGAAGTAGTCATTACACGGCCTTGCCATGCAGGAATAACCATCACTTTAGAATTCCCATCAGCAGATACCAATTCAGTATATTCAATGCCGTGGTCCTTTAAGAACTGGGCATCATAAGCATAACTTCCCATCTTGATTTCTTTTTGTCCGCCGCATGATACAAGTATTGCAGTTGCACCTACCAGCAGAGTGTTTTTCAGTTTGGTTGATTTCAACATAACGCCTGTTTCCTTTATTTATAGAGAGGTCCATAATTCTTGCAAGCTCTATAGTCACTGCCTTCCATATCCTCGCCAAAAGCGGTCCAAGCACTGGGACGGAAAATATCTTCCTCAGAAACATTGTGCATGCATACCGGGATACGAAGCATGGAAGCCAGAGTAATCAAGTCAGCACCGATATGACCATAACTGATAGCGCCATGATTAGCCCCCCAGTTATTCATAACAGTATATACATCACGGAAATATCCCTTACCTGTCAGACGTGGAGCGAAGAAAGTGGAAGGCCATGTACGGTCAGTACGTTCATTGATAACCTTGAAGACATCCTTATCCAAATTTACTGTCCATCCTTCGGCTATCTGCAATACTGGACCTTGACCTTTTACGAGATTCAAACGGCACATTGTTACCGGCATTTCACCACGAGTCAGGAACTGGGAAGAATAACCACCGCCACGCATATATTCGCGACTGGCCGGATGCCACTTGGTTGCAGAAAGACAAGCTTCTACTTCCTCTTCCGTAATTTCCCAGAAAGGCTTCATTACCGGTTTATTGTCACGTGTCTGACAGCCTGTTCCATCAAGCGTACAAGAGCCGGAGTTGATCAGGTGAATGAAACCGTTTGCCGCCTTACCTTCCAATTTCTTACCCGTTACCCGTTCTATGGCATTCGGACTCCAATAAGTACGCACATCCGCAAATATCTGTGCCGTATTGGTCAATAAATGATTGAAGAGCATTGAAATACAATTCAACGTATCATTTTCCGTAGCAAAAGTAAATGCTTCACGGATACCGTTCCAATCAAAAGAAGTATTCAGAATAGCTTCTGAAAAATCACCGTCAGGCTTATAATCCGTCCACTGGCGCTGTCCCTGGAAACCTGCAGCAATCGCATTGTGTCCCATTGATTCTTCCTTGAAGCCCATTTCTGCCAATTTGGGATTACCAATCATCATATCACGGAAAATGAGGGTCATTTTCACCACATATTCCCAACGGGCATCTTTCTCTTCACGGGAATATACCAGATGTTCCGGATTAAAGTCTGTCCCTTCATTACTCTTGCAATACTTTTCTGTCCATGCCATAGCACGTGCAAACTCTTCATGGTCATAAATACCCAACTGAACACGACGTTCTATTTCACTGGCATCCACATACTCATTACGCATGCCCAAATACTCCTGGAAGAAATCAGGATTTGGAATAGAACCTGCAATACCCATGGATACGCTGCCGATTGAAAGATAGGATTTCCCCTTCATTGTAGCCACTGCTATACCTGCACGTGCAAAGCGCAACAATTTTTCCTGTACATCTTCGGGAATTTCCATATTGGTGACTTCTTGTACATCACGTCCATAAATACCAAAGGTGGGCAATCCCTTCTGTGTATGACTTGCCAATGCTGAAGCCAGATAAACCGCACCCGGACGTTCTGTACCATTAAAGCCCCAAATGGCTTTCGGCATTTCTCCTTCCATATCAATAGTCTCGAATCCATAACACCAACAAGGAGTTACAGAGAGTATGATACCTACTCCACTATTGCGGAATTTTTCAGCTGCCATAGCTGCTTCAGCCACTCCACCAATAGTTGTATCTGCAATAACGCACTCTACGGAAGTGCCGTCGCTATGACGTAAAACAGAAGAATAAAGTTCGGCCACTTTATGAGCCATAGCCATTGTCATATCTTCCAATGACTCACGAATACCTCCACGACGACCATCAATAATAGGTCTGATACCAATTTTAGGCTTTCCACCAATTAATTTTGAATTTCTCATGGTTCAACTGATTTTATTTGAATTATATAATAAATTAACTAAAACGATTAAGCTAATATTTTAAAAAATAGCTCGCTTAAGGAGCTATCTCAATAAATTCTCCCTCAGCAAGCACAGATTGCACTGTATTGCCGTTTGCAATGATATCTATCAGTATTTCCAGTGCTTTCTGTACTAAAACATCTATAGGCTGTTGAATATAGGATATAGGAGCACCAAAAAAGTCAAATACCGGATTACCATCAAAACCCACTAAACCTATTTTACCAATAATTTCTTCTCCCATGTCTTTTATTGTATACAAACAAGCCAATGAAATCATGTTGGTGGCAAAAAGAAAAGCGTCTACACCGCCATCAATCATTTTAGGCAACAAACGGTCTGCGGACTTTCTGGGAGCATCCTGCTTCAAAAAGGCCACGTTAGCCAAGTTTTTCTTACCGGCTTCATCCATAGCCTTTTTATAACCACGGATACGCTCTTTCATATGGATAAGGTTGACATCATAAGCCACCATACAAGGAGCATTATAGCCTGCATCCAAAAGATGTTTGGTTGATATATAGGAAGCACTGAAATTATTCAATGCTACATAACTTACATTAAGTTCAGGAAAATAGCGGTCAAATAGAACGATAGGAATATTATTGTTCACCAATGAAGCAATAGACTTTTCGGAATTATCACAAGGAACAATGATGAGTCCATCTACACCTTTATTAATAAGATTACTGACAACACGATTCATCTTATCCTTATCCTCATCTGAACTCCCAAAAAGTACAGTATATCCTCGTTTGGTTGCTTCATCTTCCAATACACGTGCTAATTGAGAAAAAAATGGGTTGGAAATATCAGAAACCACTAATCCGATTGTCTTTGTTTTGCCACTACGAAGACTTTTAGCCGCAAGATTAGGCTGGTAGTTCATTTCATTGGCTATTTTTAATATGCGTTGGGCAGTCTCTTCTCCCACGCGATACTCTTTCTTCTTCCCATTCAAAACGAACGAAACCAATGCTGTTGAAACGCCTGCAGCTTCAGCAATATCTTTCAGCGATATTTTTTTTAGTGACGACATATATTTTGTGTAACGTTTTTGCTATATAATAGTATTATACTTTTAGGTTACCTCTTGAATCAGTAGCACTTATCGTATTCTCACGATGCAAATATAAACATAAAAATTAAATCTGCAAATTATTTTGCTAATTCGTTATAACATTTTTATATTTGCAGTACCAAATCATGCTAAAAACGATATGAACTACCATAAACGACACATAAAAATTAATTTTAAACTTTTAAAATCATGAAAACCAAGATTCTATTTACACTTTTATTCTTTGCATGCAGAATACACTACCTTTATGGACAGACTAACCTACAAATAGCTCCGGAAACTTTAGCAACTCCGGAAAAAAATGGAATATGGTTACAACCTGCTCAAAATACAAAAGCACAACCCATTTGGGGATTTGCAAATGGTATCCGAATAGGAATTGCTCCATTAGGAGGTCCACGTGGGCTAATTCGTATCTATACACTTTATTTAGAACTTGATGAATTTGTTGTTACCAATTTCATTGCTTTTGAACCAATTGATAAAGCAAAAAATAATAGGGGGCTCTCAGAATTGGAATGGAGTCAACTTGATAATGTTCGTGGAAAACGTTTTTGGAGTGGGAATACTCCTGAAGCTCCCTCATTCCCAAATCAATATTATCCAGCTCACGGAGTAATAGCAAAGGAAAATGGAGTTGAAACACTTACTGTGTATTTCTTTTGTGAAACTTTTGATAATGGTGCGGATATCTATGTCCGGACTAAATTCACAGAAGGAAAGCCTTATGAGTTTGAATTAACTACGTATACCACGGAAAAGTCAGATGAGCTAAATCGTTTTATACTCACAGCTACTATGGGAAACAAAGCAAGACTTAGGACATTACATCTCGCAGATGGTAAAACGAAAGAAGCCGGCCAATTATGGCCGAGCTATAAAGATTCTAATTTCACAGAACATAACCATACTCCAGTGGCAGAAATGATAAAAGATAAAAATGGAGGTGTATGGTTTATAGCGTCACCTGATGAGAAAGACCCTACAAAAGCTGTATATGCTGAAGATACACATACACATTGGAAATATACTGGTAAAAAAGCAACGCAATATTGGTATTGTTCCAATCCAAGTAATGAGTTAGAAGGAGTTGTGAACGGTCGTTATACTTATTGGGCAAGTAAATCTCCGATACCTGGTGGTATCGCTTATGAGAACTTTGAACTGACTGAACCATTTCAGTCTGGTCAAAGCTATATTTTTGGTATCACACCTCTTTCACCGGAAGAATTAATAAACCACATTATGAAATAAGAACGGACTACTTTTTGGTAGAAATTCCTTTCTTCCTTATTTATCCCCTCCTTTCTTCTTAATTTATAGAACAGAAACAAGATAAAGGGTGGATAAAAATGATAAAAGGCTAAATTACAAAACTAACTAAATAGCTTATTACTCTAATGAGAGCAGCAGAAAATAGATACTCTATTTCTACTGTTCTCATTTTTATATATACAACTTTTCATAGTATAAAATTTCAAAAGACTCTTTCAAAGTTAACTTAAGATATATTTCTTAACTAATTGTTGGTGTCTTCCTTCGGGCAAAGTC
>NZ_JAMZEE010000075.1:0-7279 GCF_024704895.1 Bacteroides muris (ex Fokt et al. 2023)
CGATGAACACCCTTGCTCTTGGCTATGTAATTCCCGCTATTAGGGCTTACTAGGGACTTGCACCCGTTAGATAATGCCCATGCCGAGCGTACTAAAAAAAGCCGTATCGCGCATTCGACACGGCCCAGGAAGAGAATATACAGGTTGTAAAATCAACGTGAATCCATACCTTTTCAGTTTGGATACTTATTAAAAATGTCCCATATATCGAGGAGCAGCAAATGGTTTGTTCATAGATGGATTGATGTTTGTATTACGTGTACTGGTAGATTGTGGTAGGTGAGCCAAATCAAAAGCGACAAACATTTCGTAATCATATTTCCATTCGGAACCATGAGCTACGTGCATCACGCGCTTATAGATGGCTTCACGCGAGGGAGCATTAAAACCATGTGTGTTACTGCGCATCATGCTCTCTAAGGTAGGACGCCATGCACCGCGCCAATATGTGCAAGCACCTTCATAGACCCCTAGTGTTTCGCCATAAAAATCTTTTCCTTGATAGCGTCTGTCATTCAGAAAGTGTTTCCACAACACTTCTTCGCGGTTGTTGGTGAAATCTACGTTCATGGCCCAGCCCAGTTGTTGCTGCATTCTTCGGTTTTTTTCTATCTCTGTAGCAGGGATAGTACCGTATTGTTCATACGAATACTCATCAAGTAGTTTGGTAAAACCATGCCCAATGCATTCATGACACAGCACCCTGCGAAACATTTCATCATCCGGTCCGTTAATGATGGGACAATAGCCGATGGCAAACTCTCCCATATTAGCAAATCCGAAGTAGGTGGTGCCGGCATATTCTTCGGTATTGAGCACAACGATGACCATTACTTCATTAAGCAGATTTGGATTAGCTTGCAACTCAGGCACAAGTGCGGCATACTCTTTTACCAATGTATGATTGCCGGTAATACCAGTGCTGCCACCTCCTTCCAGTTTACAACTGAAACGAGTACTATATGCTCCACCAAATGCATTGTTTTGTGATACGGCAGTCACCATCCACACATCAAAGTATTCGCGCAACGATTGTACGGGTTCCTCGGAAAAGAAGTTTTCCATGGCTTTTTCCATCATTTTATAGTAGTAATTGTCTTTGGTATCTATTTCGATGTCACAATCCAAGAAGCCATCACCCATGATGACGATAGGTACTCCATTGCCCTTGCTGTGCCTTTGCAAGACTTTTACTTTCTTATCCTTGGTGGTCATGTCTGTAGAGATACCTACCTCATTGGCATTTTGACAAATGGAGATGCGTGGTGATTTCAAGAGCACGTTGGACTCATTCTGCATATCTACGGCATATATTTGAATGTTAGCTTTTCGCTCCACCAGTTTATGATTAGGCAGGATGGTCAGACTGATTTTTTCATTTCGTAGAGTTCTGGTCTGGCTGTTTGGCTCTTGCGTAATCCACTCGGGTATCCCATTTTCTGCTACAAGCATAAAATGGCAATTCTGTAGGTTTGAGGCAAAATCAATGTCAATCTTGCCACCTGTTGCAGGGATTGTATATAAGGTCTGGATTACGTTCAACACCTCAGTTTGTTTTTGTGTGAATTTTATTTCCTTGGTAAGTCCGGCCGAAGTCAAAATCAATGTACCGGTGCGGTCTTCGCCGGTACGGTTATCTTCTTTAGCTAACAAGGAAAGAGTTATGTCCCCTGCTTCCCCTTTCATTGAGGAAAGTACTACCCAATTGACATCTACCTGCGCCTGCCAGGCATTGTTACAGACAAAATGGATGTCCAATTGGGCATTCGCCTGCGGTTCCATCACCAGGTTGCCCGATTGTGCATGAACATCCAAAACCGGTGTTACTTCATCGTCCGAACAACTACTGATAGAGGAAATCACTCCCATCAAAAAGATAAGTACGTAAAATCTTGTTTTCATAACGTTGATGCATTATTATGTTATAAGAAAAGGGCACCAAAATGGCACCCTCTTCTTTTAAATCAAACAGACAAGTGCTGCTTATTTGCGCAAAGTGACAGGAACAAGCGTACCATTCTTATCGGTATAGGCAACATATGCACCAAACCAACCGGCACTAACATAGAATCCTACACCAAAATTTTCAGGTGTATTTAATGTGATTATGCCTGATTCATATACACCGATAATATCAGTCTTGTAGGGAGTTACACCAGTACCTGTAAATTCACAATAGGGGAACAACACATTTCCGTATGAAGAATGAGTTCCAATAACTTGCGCTCCGGGGATTGTGATGTTATATTTCGTACCAGGTATAACTTCTTCAAGGTTGATAGTAAGCAAACCACCGAATCCAAGATCTAAGTAAGCTACATCGTTGATTCCCTCTTCCATGCTGAGCATGCACTTTTCGCTGCTGACTGCGCCATCAAATGGGCTGTATCCAGAAAGCGTATAAATGCCTTCCAACGGATTGTTCTCTTTCAGTTCTACTGTGCAAGTTTTGATATTCCCTATGGTTGCACCTTCTGCGCTTACAATTTCGAACGTAATGGAACGACCACTTTCGATGGCATCATTAGCTACGTTTAAATGAGCTTCAAAATTGACAGTCTCAACGCCTTCGGGCATTACCAATGTTTCGGTAGTCACAATCACGTCTTTGTTGTTCTCGAAGTTGGCGGTACTTCCACTCATTTTGGCCGTTACCCGAACAGTACCATTGTGGTCGCCTGTGAGTACAATGGGAATTTGTAACATAGAGGTACTTTCTCTTGTAGTTATGGTTGCTTCACCAAACTCAACCGTGGCGTTACCCGAGTTCATAACCTCTTCATCATCGTCGCAAGCAACAAAGGTCAACGGTAAAAGGAAAAGAACTAATAATTTAAGATATTTCATATTTACGTCTTTTTTTAATGATTAATAACCGGGATTCTGTTGGTTTCTGATTTGAGGATTCACGTCCGTTTCAGCCTTGGGAATAGGCCATACCATACGGAAGTCATCAGCTGCCTTCTCAAGGGCGGTAGTAATTTCTGAATCGGGGAACAATACCAAGTTGGCATCCTGTACATTGTTCTGGCGATTTACTCCCAATCCCCAACGCTTCAAATCGGACAGGCGGAATCCTTCACCTACCAATTCCCTGTGGCGCTCATCGCGGATTTCAGCCATCAGCAGGTCGGCACTGTTGAAAGTACGGTCTGTATAACCTTCAATACGGTTGCGCTTCAAATCGTTCAGATATTTGGCAGCTTCGGTAACGTTGCCCTGGCCGGCGTATGCTTCGGCAGCAATCAAGTACTGCTCGGCAATACGGAATGGCTTGGACTTGTTTGTGTAGTGATTATCTACGCCTACTATAGTATAGATATCGGGATTACCGGGATATTTGTCGAACATATAGATGTTACCTTGGGCACCTGTAGCTACATTCAATGTGAAAGGAGCAAAGAAAGCCGCGAAACGGATATCATTCTTCTCATACAAATCTACCAATTTACCTGTCGGGATGTAATCCGTTGTTACTTTAGCAGGATCTTCCTGATATTGTCCCCAGAAAGAGGTTCCGGTTGCACTGCCCAATTCGTCCGCACTCATGTAAATCTGCCACATCACCTCGCTGCTCATATCATTCACCCACATGCCGCGGAATGTTTCGGCCGAATTAACCAAAGCATATTTGCCGGCAGCAATCAGTGAAGTGGCAGCAGTAGCAGCGGCAGCATAATCTTTCATCTGTAATGCTACGCGTGCCTGTAAAGCAGTCACAACATCTGTGGAAATGTAATTGATAGCAGACTTGCCTTTGTCCAAGGCAAGTCCAATGTTTACTAATTCTTTGGCATTGTCCAAGTCGCTTATAATCTGTGCAAAAGTCTCTTTCATGGAAGAACGCCCCGGATAGACAGCTGAATTAGAAGTTGGAGCGTACGTCAGTTGTAACGGCATTCCTAAATCCGCATCTGCGCTGGCACTATTGTATGCCTTACAGAAGTGATTGGCTAAATTGAAATATGAAAAGGCTCTTGTAAAGTAGGCTTCACCAACGTATGCTCTAATTTTAGCCATGTCAGCATCGCTAAAACTGGTATTGCCTTCTTTAAGTTTTAGGTAGCTATCAATAAAATAGTTGCAACGTGCAATCAGTAAATAGTAATTGCTCCAGTAATTTTGGATATTTCCATCAGAACTTTGAAAATCCCAACGGTACATATTTCCATATGAATTGGAGTATCCTACCGTAGCATTGAAGTCATCGCACTGCATTTCGGGCAATAAAATATATCCACCGGTAGTCAATCCGCGGTAACTGGAATATAGACCGATTCGCGCATTGGCAAAGTCGGTGGTACTGGTCATGTATAAAGACTCTTCTACGGCATTATATGGATATTTCTCCATGTCGCAGGAAGAGAATCCAGCGGCAAGAAGAGCTGCCGCTAATAATATATGTAATTTCTTCATATCTGTTTATCCTCTTTTTATGGTTAATGGTTTAGAAAGTCAGTTCTACACCGAATGAGAACTGTTTGGTATTCGGGTAGTTGCCTAATTGTATATTGCTGTCAATTTCAGGATCGTATCCTTTGTACTTAG
Organism: Bacteroides muris (ex Fokt et al. 2023); assembly: GCF_024704895.1. NCBI lineage: Bacteria > Pseudomonadati > Bacteroidota > Bacteroidia > Bacteroidales > Bacteroidaceae > Bacteroides > Bacteroides muris (ex Fokt et al. 2023). The sequence goes on from NZ_JAMZEE010000075.1 coordinate 4,549, forward strand.
TCACAGTCCACAAATTACGTCCTACGAAGAATACTTTGGCGTTTTCCATAAAACCGGTCTTCTTCATCCAGCGTTGCGGGAATGTATAGCTTACGGTTAGGTTCTTCAGACGCATGAAAGAAGCATTTTCCAGCAAGTGCGTATCAAACTGCATCGGAGAGTCTACGCAAGAGATATTGGTAATATCACCTGGTTTTTGCCACATAGTCAGCATTTCAGTTGTTTGGTTATTCTTAGCTGCAAAGGTAGGATTCTCCGTGAACCAACGTTCGTTGTTTACCATGTATTGTCCCAACATGAACGAGAAATCAGCTGCTACGGTGATACCTTTCCAACTTGCACGTGTACCAAAACCGCCTGACCATGGAGCATAGCGCTGTTTACCTGTAAATACAGCATCATCATCAGAAAAGTTTTTGGTCAAGTTGCCATTTTTGTCATACCACATGTTGTAACCATCACGTGAATCTACGCCTGCCCAACGTACATAGTAATATTCACCGTAAGGCATACCTTTCTGCAACTTCAAGCCGGTATTTGCCAACACATATTCGTCCAAGCCGTTGAACAGTTCCGTAATCTCGTTCTTGTTATAGTTCACGTTAGCCGATATGCTCCAGTCTAAGCCGTTTACATTCTTTAAAATGTCCACATTGGCAGTAATATCCACCCCTCGGTTCACCATACTGGCTACATTACCCCAGCCTGTACTGAATCCGGTTGTATAAGAGTAAGGAATTTCCATCAACATATCCTCGGTCTTGCGCTGATAGTATTCCACATCCAGGCTTACGCGGTCGAACAAGCGAGTGCTTAATGCCACGTTGGTGGATTTCAGAACCTCCCAAGTCAAATCCGGATTGGCCGGATTGGCGACAGCCGTACCTGAAGTTCCACCATAAAGCGGACCGGTACCAATCAAACCGAATGACATGTAGGGATCCAAACCCAAGGAGTTACCAACCGAACCGTAGCTGACTTTCAGTTGCAAGTCGTCCAGCCAATCCACATCATTCAAGAAAGCCTCTTTCTTCAAATCCCACATGGCGCCTGCCGACCAGAAATTACCCCACTGGTTATTGAGTCCAAACAAAGAAGAACCATCGCGTCGGAAAGTGGCATCCAAGTAGTATTTTTCATCGAAGTTGTAGCTACCAGTCACAAAGTAAGAATTGAACACAGTGTTGTTCTTGCTGTGTGACGGCATCTTGGGAGTAGCACCGGCAGACATCAGCATCAGTCGTGTATCTGTCAAACCTTCTACAGACACACCAAAGCTTTCATTCTTACGGATAATAGACTCTTGTCCCAACAAAAACGAGAAGTGGTTTCTATCCCAAGCCGTGAATTTGTATTCGGCAGTGTTCGTATAAGTAAACGCATAGTAGCGTTGGAACGATTCTTTTGCAGTACCGGCATCTTTAAACGGCTCCATAGGAAGAGCTACTCCGGAAGTGCGGTAGTCAAAAGCTTCCATAGCCTGTGCAGCGCGGATGTTTAATCCCTTGATTGGGTTGATGTTCACATAAGTATTCCCATTGATACGAGCCATTGTATTGTTTCCCGGCTGGATTTCAGACAAGTAATAAGGGTTCCAATAGCCCAGTTCATCAAAGAAATTCAAACGGTCGCCAAATCCGAGGAAGTTGCCGTTATCATCTTTCAAAATCTCATAATAGGTCTGGGTAGGACGGTAAACACGTGAAGCGTATGCTTTGTTATAAACGCTGTTTCCACTACCACCAAATGCAGTAGTAGAATATTTCTGATGAGATAGGTTCAGGTTGATACCTGCTTTCAACCATTTGTTGATGTTCGATTCCAAGTTGGAACGCAAGGTTTCACGACGCAGATTGGAGTCATCCATGATACCGTCAGCATCATAGTGTCCGAAAGCAAAGTAATAGTTGACAGCATCTGTACCACCAGAAACATTCAAATCATATTGTTGTACAGGCGCAGAACCACCGAAAAATATGTCTGCCCAGTCAGTAGAAATTCCGTTGTTGATATAGAAGTTTTTCTTTTCCTGGAAAGCAGCATTGTTTTTCATAGACGGATCAAGAGCCTCTTGGAAGTTCAGCCATTGTTGAGCATTCATCATTTCCACATTGTCACCTGTCATGCGGGAGACACCATATTGTGCACTGATATTAATGGTAGCCTTACTTCCTCTCTTACCTTTCTTGGAAGTCAAGATAACAACACCATTGGCTGCACGTGAACCGTAAATAGCTGTAGAAGAAGCATCTTTCAATACAGTCATACTTTCGATGTCGTTTGGGTTAAGTGCAGTAAATGTGCCAGCAGAAATTGGTGAACCATCCAAAATGAATAACGGCTCAGAAGAACTATTAATAGAACTTACACCACGCAAACGCATGCGTACTGATTGACTTGGTTCACCACTTGGAGTGAAAACTTGCAAACCGGCAACTTGTCCTTGAAGGGCGTCAGCAACATTTGCTACGGGCTTCTTTTCAAGTTTTTCACTGCCTACCGCAGTTACTGAACCTACTACCGAACCTAGTTTCTGTCCCGAACCATATCCGGTAATCACAACCTCTTCAAGTAGCTCAGAGTCAGATTTCATGACTACTCTTACGTGAGATTTTATCGCCACCTCCTGCGTCTGCATACCAATATACGAAATTACCAGAGTTTTCGCGGAACTTGGTACGTTTGGTAATGTAAAATCACCATCTACACCGGTAATGGCACCAATTTGTGT
>NZ_JAMZEE010000076.1:0-6819 GCF_024704895.1 Bacteroides muris (ex Fokt et al. 2023)
GGAGTCGGAGATATACCATTCTTTATTTTTAGATTATGCAAACTAACAGTGTAGATTTAACATACCCACAGGGTTTTCGGACTGACCCCTAATTTTCTACTGACCCGTTCTCTGGCGGGGTGAGGGTAATAGCAAAAAAGAGGAATATTTTTTTGAATTTCCTCTTTTGCGGGTGGCAGATGGGACTCGAACCCACGACATTCAGAACCACAATCTGACGCTCTAACCAACTGAACTACAGCCACCATGTTAGTGCATTTCTTAAATGCGATGCAAAGGTAGGGATAATTTTTAATAATGCAAAGAATGAAACGTTTTTTTTTGAGATTTCTGCATTATTTTTTCTTCTCGTAAATATCTACATTGTGCTGCTAGAGCAGCTATAGGGAACTTTTAATGAAGATTTCCAGGTATTTACGGTTTTCCGGTGTTAAATGTTTTGCGGGAAAAATGGCAGGGGTGTCTGACTCTGACCGATGTAAGAGGGACAGGTGGGTAGGGAGAGAGGATGTTTTTCCAACTGCAAAGTGATAATGAGGCCGCTGTCAGTGCTAGTCTTACTCATATTGGAGATGAAATTTCCCAAGGAGTAGACTATGATGTGCTGTTCAGTACTGTTGGTACGTAGTTCCGTCGATTAAATGACGTGAGGGGGTAAACCGATAGTATGTGTTATGCCTTGTTGGAGCAACCAATTGGCTGGCTCGCGTTGTTCACGGTTGGGAAGGGAGTGATATTCCTCTTCTCAATGTATGCAGATAATGATGGCATCTGGTTGGCGTACTTTGGCACTTTGGATATCTTGCAGGATGGTATTCTTATTAATATAGTTACGATATTGGAAGAGGTAACCTTGATGCCGTAAGTATAATGGAACAGAGTAATGCGAAAGTCGTTTCTGCAGATGAACAGAGGATAGTATTGTCTGCGATTTGACAGATTCTAGTAGGTGCCTGCGAACGAATACCGGAGAAGTAGTCATATTTTCCTTCAGATACATATACTGCATTTATTTGTACCTGATGCTGCATCATGTCATCTACGAATAATAGCATGAGGTTGTGTCAAAACGCTGGCACAACCTCTTTTTATGCACAAAGACCTGACTTTCACAAGCCCGGGCTTTGTTATTACCCAAAGTTTTTGTGTCTTTAGGCATAAAATTTTTCGTTATGGCAAAGTTACATTTTCGTCCTTACATTCCCAACCCAACAGTTCTTTTTCCCGGAAGAATTGATGAAAACATAGCAGCGAACAATCCGGTTCGCATAGTTAATACTGTTGTTGATAACCTCAATCTTGACAATTTCAAGAAGCTTTATAAGGCAACCGGTCGTTGCCCTTATCATCCTGAAATGATGCTTAAGGTGATTATCTATGCCTACATGAACAATATCTATTCGTGCCGGAAAATAGAGAAGCTTCTCCTGCGTGACATTCATTATATCCGGCTTTCCGGTAATGAACATCCGGATTTTATTACCATCAACCGTTTTCGAAACCGTGTAGAAGAGGAAATAAATACCGTATTCACGCAGTTGGTTCTTGTCCTTGCCGACAAAGGTTTCATCAGCCTTGATGTAGAGTATATCAACGGAACCAAGATTGAGTCCAAAGCCAACAAATATACTTTTGTCTGGCGCAAGACAGTCGAAAAGAACCGTACAAAGCTGATGGATAAGATCCGCATTCTCCTGGAGCAGGTGGATGAAGTCATAGCCCAAGAGAACTCCATGCAAGAAACACCCGTAGAGTTCACTCCCGCCATGCTCTCAGATATAGTGAATGGACTTAAAGAGGTGCTGGAACACCAGCCTGTAACAAAGGACAAGGAACAAAAGAAAGTCATCCGGGAAAAGAAGAAACAGGTCCGGGAACTTGAGCAGTACCGTGACAAGTTGATGGAATACGACAACCATTTTGATACTCTTGGAGAACGCAATTCCTACTCCAAGACCGATCCTGATGCCACCTTCATGCGCATGAAAGAAGACGCCATGAGAAATGGGCAGACCAAACCCGGATATAATCTGCAAATAGGTACCGGGAACCAATTCCTCATAGACTTCCGACTGTTTCCTAACCGATACACTGACCCTCATGCCTTTCTTCCACTCCTTTGAGCAACGCTATAACCGCTTACTAACTGTCGGTGTGGCAGACTCCGGTTACGGATCGGAAGAAAATTATCGGTTCATGCAAGATAATGGGATAGAAGCCTTTGTCAAGTACAACCACTTCCATAAAGAACAGCCTCCCCGTTATACCCCCAATCCATTCCATGCGGAGAGTCTCCATTACAATGCGGGGGGATTATTACGTTTGTCCTATGGGGCAGCACATGAACCGTATAGGAACTGGACGTGACAAAACAGAGAGCGGATACATCACCGAAAGTGCCCGGTATAAAGCACAAAGACGTGAAGGGTGTCCTCTGCGTGGCAGTTACTTTAAAGCTCGGGAGAACCATATTATAGAAGTCAACCACCAGTTAAACCAATACAAACGGCAGGCACGGGAAAGGTTACTCCCGGAAGAAGGCATCAGGCAGAGGGGAAGGCGATGTATAGAACCGGAAGCAGTTTTTGGACAAATGAAACACAACATGGCATACAAAAGGTTCCGGCATGTGGGAGAAGACAAGGTTACAATGGACTTTACCTTCTTTGCTATAGCTTTTAATGTCAAAAAAATGTGTACAAAACTACTAAAAGCAGGAAAGAGAAGGAGTGCACACACTATATTTATCTTTATCAGACCACGTGTGACTCAAAATACGACGAATATTAAGCCTTATTACCTAATTGCTAAAAAAATAGTCGCATAGACAAAAAAAGAAGGGGATGTGTCTTAGTTTTGACACATCCCCATGCTATGTAAAGCAGCAATTAAAATGGCAAGCATTTTCATTACCTTATTATTGATAGATTACTTTTTTGCCGGCGAGCAATGTATTTTTCATAAGGGAAACGATGGTCATCGGACCTACGCCTCCCGGTACGGGAGTGATGAATGAACATTTAGGAGCTACTTCATCAAATTTCACATCACCGGTCAACTTGAATCCGGATTTCTTGGAAGCATCGGGTATACGGGTAGTACCTACATCAATAACGACAGCACCTTCCTTGACCATTTCTGTCTTAACAAAGTTCGGTTGTCCCAATGCAGCAATGATAATGTCTGCTTCTTGGCATTCCTTTATCAAATCTTTGCTGCGGCTGTGGCATACGGTTACTGTGGCATCACCGGGATAAGCTTTCTGCATCATTAGGGCAGCCATGGGTTTGCCGACAATGTTACTGCGGCCCAATACCACGCATTTCTTACCTGAAGTTTCTATCTGATAACGCTTCAGCAGTTCAAGGATACCGTTGGGGGTAGCGGATACATAGCAGGGAAGACCAATAGACATCCGTCCCACATTGATGGGATGGAAACCGTCTACGTCCTTGCGGTAATCGATGGTTTCAATAACCTTTTGCTCGGAGATATGTTTGGGCAAGGGAAGCTGTACAATGAAACCATCCACATTTGCGTCCTCATTTAATTCGCGTACTTTGGCAAGTAGCTCTTCTTCTGTAACATCTACTTCGTAACGGATAAGGGAGGATTTGAATCCGCAAACTTCGCATGCTTTCACTTTGGCAGCGACGTAGGTTTCGCTACCTCCATCGTGTCCTACAAGAATAGCGGCCAGATGTGGGCGTTTCCCCCCATGAGCCACTATCTCGGCTACTTCTGCTGCAATCTCTTGCTTTACTTGCTCTGAAATTGCTTTTCCATCAATCAGTGTCATAGGCTATTATCTTATCTTTTTAATTTCGGCATCATCTTGCCCATTTTATTGCCGGTGACCATCTTCATCATCTTGCGGGTCTGGTCAAACTGTTTCAGCAGGCGGTTTACTTCCTGAATATTCGTACCGCTACCTTTGGCAATGCGCTGGCGACGTGAACCGTTCAGAATGGCCGGATTGCTGCGTTCTTCCGGAGTCATGGAGTAAATGATGGCTTCAATACTCTTAAAGGCATTGTCGTCAATGTCTATATCCTTGATGGCTTTGCCTACACCTGGTATCATGGAGGCGAGTTCCTTTAAGTTTCCCATTTTCTTGATTTGTGCAATCTGGCTTAGGAAATCATTGAAGTCGAACTGGTTTTTGGCAATCTTCTTTTGCAGGCGTTTGGCTTCTTCCTCGTCATATTGTTCCTGCGCACGTTCCACCAAAGATACGATGTCACCCATACCGAGGATACGGTCAGCCATGCGTGAGGGGTGAAATTGGTCTATGGCATCCAACTTTTCACCAGTACCTACAAACTTGATGGGCTTGTCAACCACCGAACGGATAGAAAGGGCGGCACCACCACGGGTATCACCATCCAACTTGGTCAATACTACACCATTGAAATCAAGTCGTTCATTGAATTCTTTGGCGGTGTTTACAGCATCCTGACCGGTCATCGAATCCACTACGAACAGAATTTCGTTCGGATTGATGGCTTGCTTAATAGCGGCAATCTCGTTCATCATTTCTTCGTCTACAGCCAGGCGCCCGGCGGTATCGACGATTACAAGATCATAGCCTTTGGCTTTGGCTTCTTGGATGGCATTTTGGGCAATGACTACCGGATTTTTGCTGTCCGGTTCCGAGTACATCGGTACGTCAATTTGTTCAGCCAGTACGCGTAACTGCTCGATGGCAGCAGGACGGTATACGTCACAAGCCACCAATAACGGTCTTTTGTTTTTCTTGCTCTTCAGCATACGAGCCAGCTTTCCGGAGAAAGTTGTTTTACCGGAGCCTTGCAAACCAGACATCAAAATAACGGCAGGCTTGGAATCGATGTTTATTTCAGAAGTCTCGCCACCCATGAGCTGAGTCAGTTCATCATGCACGATTTTTACCATCAGCTGGCTGGGCTTGACGGCTGTCAGCACGTTTTGTCCCAAGGCTTTTTCCTTAACGGTATCGGTGAAATTTTTGGCAACCTTATAGTTCACGTCGGCATCCAAAAGTGCCTTACGTACGTCTTTCAAGGTTTCCGCAACATTGATTTCGGTGATTTTTCCCTCACCTTTCAAAATTTTAAACGACCTTTCAAGTCTCTCGCTTAAATTATCGAACATAGTATCTAATTACAATTTACAATTACAAAATTACAAATTACTATTATTGAGGCGCAAAAGTACAAAAAATCCCTTTAATTGTCTTCTTTTGAAGCCGAATATTATTGAAGACTTGCAGTAGGATGGACGAAAAGAATGAAAGTGCTGGTCAGGACACTGATAAATATCTGTATTATTCTGTTTTTTTAGAGCCTGTTTAAATTTTCCTCAATAATAATCTTATAGTGGCTAATTTGACCATTTCCTCTGCCGAGTCGAATGTTAGTTCATAGTTTCGGTAGAGCCTTCTATTGTAATCCATCCATGAGAATGTTCTTTCCACAATCCATCTCTTTTGAATGGGTCTGAATCCCTGTTCCTTGTACGCACTGATAACAACCTGAATGACATATCCGAATTTCTTTCTTATGTTATCGACAAGTTCTCCTCGGTAACCTCCATCGGCAAGAATGTTTTTTACACTGGAGCACATCTCCTTAAGAACCCTCATCAGCAAATAAGCGGCTTCACTGTCATGTACATTAGCTATGGTGACCATAACGGCAATAAGAAAGCCATTCTTATCCACTATGACATGCCGTTTTTATGCCTTTTACCTTTTTGTTTCCATCAATACCGTTCAAAGAAGCATTGTTCCCCCATCTGACGCTTTGACTGTCCATAATTCCTACACTGGGTTCCATGCTTTGACCGCGTTTCACACGTACATGCCCACGTAATTTCTCTGTAAGCATCCGATAAAGTACACTAACAACAATGGCCGCAACTCTTTCGTTAGAGTATGCAGCCATTGCTAGTATATGGTAGTAACAGTCATTCCTTTTTCCATCGGTGCGGTAGGAGTTGCACCAGTTCATCATACGATGCTTTCTGCATATATGGCATCCTTGCAATAACATCATTCAGGTAATTCCTCGGATTTACTTCATGTGCCTTGCAGGTAGCCAGCAGTGAACAGACGACACTCATACTGACAGCAGCCTCATGATCGCCACAGAACAGATAGTTCTTTCTACCTAATGTAACTGGACGGATGGCATTTTCCGCCAGATTGTTGTCGATACGTATCCTTCCGTCCATTAGGTAACGCATCATCAAGAGGCAATTAAATAACTGGCGGACATAAGTATCTCCAGTACGAGTTCTGTTAGAGTAGGCATTCAAAGTTCGGACGATTTTATATGCTGACTTTTCATCTTCTATCGAGTCATATTTTTTATATTCGTTCTCGTCTATGATTTTATGATATAAAGCATCGTAATAGCGAATCATGTCAAAAAAACGGCTTCCGTTGATGCAAATCTGATCTATCTGGAAAGGGAACTCCATCTTTGACCGATCTATCAATCTGGACGGCTCATTAGCATAAAACGATGAGAAGAATTGACATATAATCCTCCTTCTTCTTATCCACGATTTTGGCATAGATTTCCGTGGTCTGAATGTTGGAATGTCCCATCAGCTTGCTTGTGGTAAAAAGGTCTGCACCGAGCGTGAGCATCATCGTTCCGAACGTGTGCCGTGTGCAATGAAAAGTGATAGGCTATGCAAAGAAACACAGAGAGGTAAAGATTAAACGTAAGTCGTTTGAAATGAACGGTATTTCAGCATTCTGCCAAGTAGAGAAAATGCAAACGGCAACGGAATATTGAGGTTGTTCAGTTACCAAACCGTTAGCCGGGCAGT
>NZ_JAMZEE010000077.1:0-6741 GCF_024704895.1 Bacteroides muris (ex Fokt et al. 2023)
CGGCTCCCTTCCTCTCGAAATGGATCTTTCCATAATACTCGATATCCTCTTTGTTCAAGCCTTTTCCGAACCCTTCCGCATAGTGCTGCATCACATCATCACGCACATACTTTCTCATGGCTTCAGCCTGTTCCTTCTCTGTCTTGCCCATCTGCTCCAGCTCCCGGCTGGAAGGGCTTACCGTGATCACATAGAACTTCGCATCGTTCCGGCTCAATTTTGCCTTGTTGTTGTCTATCTTGAAGGTTACTTCCTGTGCGCTGATGTAGTCACGTGAGTTATTGAAAAACGGCTGCACTTCCCGGCCATTCTTCATGCGCTCCAGATCCTCATGCTGGAGGTAGGTCGTTACTCCTGTGCAGCTCCCTGTATTGGCATAGGTTCCGGAACCGCCACCCTGAATCTTTATATTCATAGCCCCCTCCTTTCCTTTTCCTTCTTATAGACTTTGTTTATGTCATCGAGCAGCCCGGTCTTTCCTTTTGCATCGAGGAAGGAAACGATATGTTGCATGGCCTTGAGTTGTGCCGTTTCGCTGGCTTCTATCCGCTTGAAAATAATCTCCTGGTTCTTCCTGATAGTTGAATCTGCATCCCGCACCGCTTTTTCTGCCCTGCCTATGGCCTTGCCGTTGTTGTCGGAACTGTTGATTATCCCGGCAAGCAGTTCCTTGTTGTCCTTCAGGAACCGCCTGAACTTTTCTTCCGAAAGTAAGGATGAAAGGCTTATGGTTATCTGTGTGCTGGCTCCGGCCAGAGCTTCACAAGCCGGACGCACAAGATCCGTTTCCTGTTTCTTCAGGAATGCGAACACCTGATCCATGCGCTTGATAAGCTTCTGCATTTCCTGTGCCGGACTTTCATGCTCGACCGGGTTTATACCGTACTTCTCAAAGTAGTTTATGGCATGAGTAATATACTCCATTTTTGACACACTGTTTGCCTTGGCCAGACGGTCAAGTTTAGCAAAAGTAGTACGTTCTACCGCTACCGTTGTTTTACTGTCTTTTTCCATATAATTATAAGGCTTATTATAACGAATTAATATACTAACTAATTGGTTTACAAGATAGTATATTTATTCATTATAACCAAATTATATTAGTACAATTTCTTAAATAGCTGATTTACAGCTAAAAGCCCCGTAGGGCAAGAGAAAAAAACAGGGCTTGCCCGGTTTCCTCTTGCTGCTGTTCTATCGAACACCCTCCCCAGCGCGAAATTAGCAAAGGGGACGGGGAGAGATAGAACACCTAACTTTGATTCCGTAACGAAATCAAATAAAACAGACCTATGGAAAAGAAACCAGGAAAAAAGACCGGGAAAGGTGGAGCCAGAGAAGGTTCCGGAAGAAAGGCTGTGTCCGGCATGTACACCAAGACCATGAGAGTGCCTACAGTAATGGAAGAAGAAGTGCTTTGCCTGATCGATATGTATTCAAATTGGCTGAAGTCCGGAAAAATGGAAAAGGGTATGGCAAGGCGTACCACTCCGGAACAGAGAATGAGAGCTATCCGGTCAATACAGGAAATGCTCGATTATGAGAAGCAGAGCCAGAAAGCGCACAAACAGGAAGAAGAGGATAAACGGCAGTTGTCTTTATTTTGATTCTGTCACAAATTCAAAAGGATTGCAGTAAGTTCCGAAACGGCACATACTGCAATCCTTCATTTGTCGTCATAATGCCCCCAGGCTGAAATGATGAACACAATTACGGTAGTCTCGTTGACCATATACCTGATACGGTTCTTCTTGTCCAGCTGCCTTGACCAGACACCCTCCAGGTATCTTAACTGTTCCGGATGTCCTGTACCCGTATATGGGTGTTCTCTGAGTTCATCAAGCAGCTTCTCCAGCTTTTTGAATAGCTGCGGAGAGGATTTTCTCATTAACAGGACATGTTTTACCGCTTCTTTGGAAAATTCTATCTCATACATTGCCTTCACCCTCTATACGGTTAAGAAAATCGTCCAGAGACTCGTTTTTAGCCATTCTGAAGGTTTTTCCGTTCCTGACATCATCAATACCACTCTGAATGGCCGCCAGCTCTTCTCTTGAAGGAAAATCGCCTTCCCTGACCGCACATACCATGATAGGTGCCGCATTGCGTCTGGAGATCAGGATCGTTTCCGTCTCTGCCATCTCGAAGTATTTCTTCTGGTTAGCGCGAAATTCGCGTGTTGTAACAATCCGCATAGTTATAATTTATTGGTTTACACTGCAAAAATAGGGATAAAAACCAATAAAACAAAAGTTTTGTGTACTTATTTGTGTACACGCGCGAAATGTTCGTTCCTTAAACCTCACTTCGTTCGGGAACTATTTGCTTTTGCTTTATATCAAGCGGCAAAAGCTTGGAAAATGAAGTGAAAACAAGCCATATTTCCTCTAAAATCCCTTGTCTGTTTATAGCATCTTCTGTTATTATGCCTATCCACCCCCGCAAAACAATCTTAGTTACAAGTACTTAAGACACTTGTTTACCTACTTTTTTAGCGTTGCATTACCTACTTTTTTAGCGTTGCTTACCCCCTTTTTTAACCTACTCTTTTAGCGTCATATACTACTTTATTATAAAAAATGTAGGTTATAAAAAATAAAAAACATATCTTTGCCGTATATCCACTCTAAAAATAGCAGAGATATGCCAAGAAAAAAAGGAATAACAGTACCTATCACAACCCAAAACAAAGATGTGACAACCACATTTAAGTTTGTTTTCGGCCATCATCCTGATATATCAATAGACGAACAAAGGGTTTTAGCCAGGATCCTTGAATTTGCAAGCCTCGAACTGCAAGGAAAGCTTATGAAAGACGAGATACACAGATTCAAGCGCTCCGAATGGGGTGCTGTAAACATGGAATTAAATGTAAAAGATTTCATGCTTAGTAGCGAAGGATGGTCTCATGAATATGTTCAAGGCGTGCTTAACAGACTATCCAGACGCTTTTTTACTTATGAAGACGATAAAGTATGGACACAAGCAACCTATATTGCAGAGCCTTTTTATGAAAAAGGAACTGGCAGAGTAACATTTACCGTACCAAAGCTTATGTGGTGGGCCATGAAAAACTTTGTAGGAGGTTACCGGGAATTTGAACTGAACAAAGCTTTAGCACTACCAACCACATATAGTTTTAGGTTTTATCTGCTAATGAGCGGACAGAAAAAGCCGTTTGAATTTAGTATTGAAAAGCTTTTTGAATGGCTTGCAATACCACTTAAAGATACAGCTATTCTCGATAAGGATGGAATGCCCAAAATTGCAAAAGCTGCATATAGGGATAAAAACGGCAAATTCCGCATAGACAACATCGAAGCTAAGGTAATAAAACCTGCAAAAGAAATATTGGACAAGACTTGTCCATACACGTTTGACTACACAAAAATCAAGGAAAACGAACGCAATCCAAGAAGTCGAGTGATAGGATTCAGGTTTTATCCTGTTTATCAACCAAAATACCGAGATCAAGAACTCGAAAAGAAAGAACTACTTATTCAAATACCAGGAAAGGCTCTTCTTGATAAAGAGATATACAACTATCTAACCGCACAAATAGGCTTTACCAAAGAAGAAGTCAACCGAAATAAGGAAATTCTCATAGAAGCCCAAAGAATCATACCAGATTTGGTTTATGAGCTGTCACTTCTGAAGGGAAAATCAAGAGATAAAAAGAACCCCAAGGGGTATATAATAAACGCACTGAAGGGAAAAGTAAAAGACAAGGAATAACTTTAATTTTGTAACACAATCAAAAAAAAATAGAGATATGAAGGAAGGTGATTTGGTAATGGTTTCAGCCGAAGCAATAGGCTTAGGATAGCCAATGGAAGCTGTCATAGACAAGATTGAAATATTCATGGGGCAAACCCTTGTAACAGTTACTTACACACAACCAGACGCCTTATCCGGCTTCGGTGGTTGTTTTGTAGATGCACATATAACAAAAAAACAATAATATATTTTTTGTAGAATATGTATATTACTAAATATATTCTTTATACTTTTGCACATAAACTGTTGATATGCAAGAAAAAACAAATATACAGACATCCACTCTAAGAGTACCTAAAAATATACTCGAAGAAATAAAAATATATTGCCGAAAAGCCGGAAAGCCTGTCGGAGAATGGGTTGAAACAGCCTGGAGGTTCATAGAAAAGAACGACTTCGACATCTATGACAAGGAAGCAACACCATTTCTTCCTGTTCCACCCGATATCGAGAAAGAAAGGAACCAGGTTGAAGCCTTGTGTATGCTTATGAGTGAGTTTATAACAGCACAAAAGCAAGTACAGCTACCGCCTCCAGAACTTATCGCAAAGGCAGTTGAAGAAAAGGTACGTGCTGAAATGAAAGCTGAAGAACAGGCTAAAGAGTTCCAGGTTCTTCAGGAAGAGAACAACCGATTGCGTAACGAAATCAAAGTTCTTCAGGAGTATAAGGAAAAGGCACACCGGGAACTTTGCCGTGTGCGTGACGAACAAAAAACAATAGGGAAAATCAAAGTAAATACAGAACTATAAATATATCAACAACATGAAAGTCGGAGATAAAGTATTAATTTCGCCAGACCTTACCAGACTGCCACAGTGGATATCTGGTACAGTTATAGAGGTCGAGGACAACCCATTTGTAGGGACAGTAATATCAGCTGAGACTGAAGACAAGGACGTCTATTTCGGTCAGGAAGATTTGTTTAAACTTCAAACAGAAGAAATATGTTTGCCATAAGTTTTGACATCATCCTAATCTGAAATTATAATTTTGCTATTATTGATGATAAATCACATCTGAATATATTATCATTGTCACTTTTAACAACATACATGGTTTTGCTATCACGTGAAACAGTAAACAGGTTTATTACACTGTTTATTTTAAATAATGACAACATATTTCCATCCCAATCCCAAACCTGAAAATACGTCGTTCCATCTTCTGCATTGTTGGGAATATACTTTACAAAAACGAACTCATCTGTATAAGAACATCCGGTATAGTACATTGTATCATTGTAGAAGTATTTTGATGGTTCTATAGAACTATTTCCTATGAAACCTTCAAATAAAACATTTCCATTAAAATCAAAAAGTTGCATGAATGGGATTTTATAATAAAAAAAAGCGATACATTCTTCCTTTATATTCACAGCTACATACACAGCTCTATTTTGGAAAGTTTTTATAATGTCATAGTCTGGTTCATATTTCTTGAACGGGAATTCAGGCATATCAGCCGCTTCCCCATTATTGGTATCATAGAGACTCCATTCTCCCTGTTTCTTTCCCGGCTGTATAAGAATCTTTCCATCTTTCAACGGATAAAGATTCTGGCATATATCCTCTTCCCATTCTATATTCTTACGCTTACTTATTTTCAATCCGTTTTCTACTTTCAGTATAGTTATAGTTGGAATTCCAAATCCGATTGTATAGAACTCATTATTATCAAACGTTCTCATCCATCTAAAAGGAAGCATATCGTTACCACCTTGTCCGTATATTAAATCACTATACAGATATCTCAAACTGTCAATGTCAAATATGTCAAAAATGGTATCTTTATTAAGGTTTGATATTATAAGATAATCCTCTGTTGTTGCTATACCGCTCGCATTCAATAGAATTCCGGAATCAATACTATCCATTTTTAATGAATGTATTTGGGACGGATAATTAATATATTTTAGTTTTTTGTCTAGGGATTTGGAACAAGCCCCTAGACAAAAAACTAAAATAATAAATAATAGTTGTTTCATATATCAGTGTTTATAGTAAGTACATTTTGTTTGCCCTGATGCCTCTTTTGCTATTACTAGATTTCCACAAGGTTCACAGTCTACAACTATTGGATATTGTACTCCATTTTGTAGCTCTTCTGGGGTTGGGGAGATAATAAATGCCAAACAATCAATTTTATCTCCATCATTCCATTCTCCACCAGCCAATGCTTCCACATTAGCTAATGCAAGTTCAGACAATTCGTTTTCCTGTTGTGATGCGTACACACCATATCCCCCTACTAAGGCAACAATTAGCATTAGTATTAATTTTACCGGTTTATTCATAAAAAATCATTTTAAAGGTTTCATTTCTCAAATATAGGAAAAGATTAAATAATAAACAACTTATTTTTTTTACTTTTTTCACCTAAATTTATCATCTTTCCATAATCACATACCCATTCCCCCCCCCCCGGCTTCTTTTCCTGGGCTGGTCGAGTTCTTCCTCCTGTTGCTTCTTCCGCTGTGGTACCTGATTGATATCTGGAACCTGGGAAATACTGTTTCCCTGTTGTTGGCTCTCTTCACGGCCTTGTTCCTGGTGTGGTTCCTGAAGATCCCGGCTCCATTCGGCTTTCATCTTCTCAAGCCGTTCATGGTTCACACGTTCCGCCCACTCCTTTTTCTGGAATATTTCTTTCGGGCTTCCGTTCTTCATGGTATTGAGATAGTCAAAGGTCTGTTCCGGGGCCCGGTCATACCCTGTGAGCTTGTCAAATGAGGTTTCACACTTTCGGAAAAAATCTGTTCTGTCGAAACCGCCCTTCACGTTTCCGCAGTTCTTCTTCCCGGTGTGGTTGGTCTTTGGGCTTAGCTTCCTGGTGTTGCTCCTGTCCTTCCGGCTGACGATGATATGTGCGTGCATGTCGTACCGGTCGGCTCCCTTCCTCTCGAAATGGATCTTTCCATAATACTCGATATCCTCTTTGTTCAAGCCTTTTCCGAACCCTTCC
>NZ_JAMZEE010000078.1:0-5742 GCF_024704895.1 Bacteroides muris (ex Fokt et al. 2023)
AGCAGAGTTTCAGGGTTGGCCTCGGTTTTTATTGTGCCGGTGTAGAAAAACTCGATTTTTCTATATAATTTTGTAGTAACCAATATATTAGACAATTATGAATAGCAACAATAAGAATCAGATAATCCGTTTTGACTGGGCTATGAAACGTCTGCTCAGGAACAAGGCGAACTTCAGTGTTCTTGAAGGTCTGCTCACTACATTATTGGGTGAGAAAATTATTATTCAGCGACTACTTGAAAGCGAAAGCAATCAGGAGGATGAGTATGACAAGTATAACTGTGTCGATATGCTTGCCGAGAACTCCAAGGGTGAGCTGGTGTTGATAGAGGTACAGAACAATAATGAATACGCCTACTTCCAGCGTATGTTGTTCGGCACTTCCAAGCTGGTGACCGAGTATATCAATAGGGGAGAAAGCTATGACAAGGTCCGTAAAGTCTATAGCGTTAATATTGTCTATTTCTCTCTGGGACATGGAACTGATTTTGTTTATCATGGAAAGACGGAATTCAGAGGTATCCACACCAATGATCTTCTAGAACTCACTCCATTCCAGAAGCAGGCATTCAAGGTGGATACGGTAAGCCAGTTATATCCCGAATACTATATCCTGAAGGTGAACGGTTTCAATCAGGTAGCGAAAAGTCCCCTGGAAGAATGGATCTACTATCTTAACACTGGAGAAATTCCTTCCACTGCTACAGCTCCCGGTCTTGAGGAGGCTCGTGAAAGGTTGAAACTGGATAGCATGACTAAGAATGAGCTTGCTGCCTATTACCGTCATCTAGATAATATTGTAATCCTTCGTGATAATATCAATACTGAACGTGAAGAAGGAAGAGCGGAAGGGATTGAAGAAGGAGAAAGAAAGAAGGCTATCAAAGTCGCCCGTTATCTAAAGTCATCAGGAACCGCAATGGAATTAATTATTGGAGCTACTGGATTGTCTAAAGAAGAGATTGAAAAACTATAATATAAACTTTTTACATCATATTTAGGAGGAACTATACAATAGATTACGTATGGTTCCTCTTTTTGTTTATGAAACAAGTAATCTACACATAATAATAAAAGCATCAAGTCCCAATCTAATCAAGAAATAAGTTCATTTTTTATGGTATTTAACAGGAACTAGTTAAATGAATATAAAAACAGGGGGAGTAAAAGGGGGAGTATTTGATTTTACTAAATAAAAAAACCGCTGAAAATCAGCGGTTTTTTTATTTAGCTGTGGAGCTGGAGGGAATCGAACCCTCGTCCAAACGAGGAAATCATAAGCTTTCTACATGCTTATCTTTGCCTAAATTTTCGTGCAGCGGCAGAACCAAAGCCATCAACCGTTGCCTTATCCTCTAAAGTTTCATCCGCGCCACGAGGCTGGCACGAACTATCCCCGATTTGACTGCACCACTTTATCGGAATGCTTCGGAGCAACAGCTTCCGAGTGATGTCACGTCCCAGCACCTGGTGCCGGGATTAAGCTTCAATCTACTATACTTCGATTAAGCAGCGAGAGCGTAACGAGTTTCGCCAGATAAAATTTTGAGGACTGAGATTAAAGTGCAAATCAACGACGCACTGCATGCTTACCTACCATTTCTGCCCGCTGTCAAATCCAGTCAACCCCATGACTTTGTAACGGTCTGAAAT
Source organism: Bacteroides muris (ex Fokt et al. 2023) (assembly GCF_024704895.1). NCBI lineage: Bacteria > Pseudomonadati > Bacteroidota > Bacteroidia > Bacteroidales > Bacteroidaceae > Bacteroides > Bacteroides muris (ex Fokt et al. 2023). The sequence continues at coordinate 1,654 of NZ_JAMZEE010000078.1, forward strand.
TTAAAAGATTGCAGCGTTGTTAGAAGTCGTTGGTAACAAACCAGTAACAAAAGGTACATAAATAAACACCTTAATCGCTGCTTTCTTTGATGCAAAGATACATATTCTTTTGTTACCAACAATAATATATTTGCAATTATTAGCTAATACCGTTTATCTGAGATATGAATATAACCCTCAGATATACCACATCTGGCAACAGCACAGATTTGCATATTATTAATAAAGCATACCCAATCACCAAGCTATATTCCTTTGCCCTTGTAGCAAAAAAACAGTAGCCTTGAGAAAGTCTCATCATCCCAATAAACAGTTCGGAAATCGCCTCTAATTGCCTCTATGGACTTCGTAATATCCTCGCTCCAAACAGCCATAAGAAACCTCCCCCCCTTGATTCTCGCCCGATTTAGGCAGTTCTGTTTCTCTGTAACCATTTATAGTCAATGCTGAAAACCGTTCAAAAATCGCCCCTATTAGGCTTCTGTAGGCTCGCTACTCGTACAGATACCAAGAGATTGCTTTGGGAATTCATATATTCCCTAAAATATGCTCTACAACCTAATCTCGTGAAATTCGAGGCATTTTCTTTTGAGTTCCAATACCTTTTCTATACCTTTGCAGCGTTCTCCCAATTGAGAGAACAGACATAATAACGAAAAAGAGCGTTTAAGATATTATCCCTTATTGAAATCTCGACAATTTCACGCACAAGGATAATAAGCAAGAACGCTCACGCTGATGTTATATACCTGCCTCTTATTTAGAGCAGTTTATATATCGTTTGGCGTGGGCATTGTTTATTACTTGTGCTGGGCAGTCGAGAGCCTCAATAAGGTAATATTCAATGTTCCCACGCTTTTTTTATATGCTAATCAAGCATATTTTTCTTAGGGAGCTATTGCTATAAACATCAATTAACGAACAAATATTTAAAGATATGGCATTTACAGATTATTTTTATAAGCTAACGCATGGCAAAGAGATAGCTCGCTTAGAAGAAATGTTTGAAATTCAATGTGAAAGGATTATTAGTATCTGGCAAGAGAATGTGATGTACGAACGATGCACTTCTCCTGAAGAGTTAAGAGAATTAAAAGAAGCCCTTCTCGAATGTGAGGATTGTCAAAGTGAAAACGAATTTTGGATAAAATTCCGTTCTGAAGCATACATAACGAAACGCCAAGAATGGTTAGTAGAAAAAACAAATGAAGAACAAATACGAATAGTAAAGAATGCTTTTGAGGTAAAATTATTCATAACCGAAGAATTTGAACGAGCCTTTGTTGATATTTTTAACAATGATTATGTGCCTATCGAAAATGCTTATTTTAAAGCTATATGGAATTTACATCCATGCACTAATAAACCTCAAGAGGGACTCCCAGCAGGACTTTATATTAGATATAAACAAATCATCAAGATTCTTCTTGAATTAAGATATTTTATGCGTCAATATTATGTGGTGGGGGAGAATTGTTGAATGGTTTTCTAATATCAGGGAACGAAATGAACTTATTTATAATTTTAATAAGGCTTCAAAACAAGCATTTATAATAGGAATTGCACCAACATTTTTGAAAGCTGAATCTTCTCGTGGAAACAGTAATTACAGGCATCAATTTTCCAGTTTCTTTTATCATGGATTCAGAATACGAATGTTGGCAGGCAGACCGCTTGATTATGACGAAGTGATGGATATTGGGAATATGTTGATAGCCAATACTGAGCTAATAAGAAACCTTGTTACATTAGGCTATGATACATTAGAAATTACAGATATTAAAGGAAATGTGATAGATGACTGGCGATTAACAGCTTTGTTGGAACTATGGTAGTTTTATATCTAATTCGCTTTATTACAGGCATGAAATTATTACATATATACAGTTTAATAGGGTTCGTAGTCGTTGGTTGCACTTTTACTCGACCAATCCCCGAAACTTCCTCTATCATTGACGCCTCTTTGCTAAATAAAGTAGATACCATCTTAGCTACCACAATAGTGAAGTACAAAGCTACATCAGGCAAAGTTATTGTCATGAAAACCGCTACGGGTTATATCAGAGCAATGGTAGGGCTGGAACGGAAAGACACCCTCTCCCCATTCCAGCCTACAACCGATTTCTGCACCCCATATCCAACGGAACAGAGGCAGGTAGCCACCCTTTTGGCTGCACTGGAAACTGGTAAAATTAGTTTATCCGACACCGTAGATGTAGGCAAAGGTATTTATATCTCAGGTGGCGATACGATTAAAGACCATAACTGGCATAGAGGTGGCTATGGGAAGATAACCGTAGAATGGGCAATAGCCGCCAATTCTCGCATTGGAGAAGTCTTGATAAGGGAACGTGCCTTTGGCGATAAAAAGTCCGAATATGAGGCTGCAATCGAGCAAATCGGTTATGGTAAGCCCGATTCTGTCGAGGGGCTGGAGTGCATACTGAATACCGATGTGACTGCTTCAAAAATATCTCCAATTCAGTTGATTACTTTCTATAATGCGATAGCCAATCATGGGCGCATGGTGCAGCCTCAGCTATATAAGGATAGTGTAGCGATTATCAACCCTCAGATTGCTTCCAAAGCAAACATAGATAGTATTCGTCAAGTACTGGAAAGAACGGTAGCAGAAGGGCTTGGAAAGCGTGCCAATACAAATAAGGCAAAGGTAGCAGGCAAAGGAGGAACAATACAGATAGGAAATCCCGATGATTCAACCTATATCATGGATTTTTGCGGTTACTTCCCTACTGACAATCCCCGATACACCATCCTTGTTGTCTTGGAGAAACAAGAGCTTCCTGCAAGCGGTCATATACATGCAGCAGGACTGTTTAGACAAATAGTTGAACAATTAATACAGAATAAATGAAAACGTTAGTAGCTCTTTATTTAATGTTAGCCCCTCTTTGGGCTTTTGCGCAACAGACGTTTGTACCTGTTTCCGCGACTATGACTGATGCAGAAGGCAGCTATACTTCCAAAAACTTCGATGCACCAAATCTGCAATTCTGGGATAACCAATCATCCATAACAGTCAAATGGGGTGGCGATAGACTATCCCTACAAAAAGTAGGTTCAGCCAACGACGCTTATAGCACCACAGTTTCGGCTAATGGCATGTCCCTTACTGTCTCCGCTTATCGTAGCTCAAATAGCGGTAAAATATATCTGATAATGGTAAAACGGAAATCAAGAGAAGGAAGTGTAACAATCAATTTCAAAGAGAAAAAATATACCTATCAGTAATGGGGAAAGATAGTGAAAAAGGTTGTGGGTGCTTGACCGCTGTTGTTTTTGCTTTATGGATATGGTTTACTCTGGTATTATCTCCCGATAGTAATTCAGGAGCACGCTATGGTGCTATCGGAGAATTTTCATACGGCTTTGCAATTGTAGCCGGACTCATCCTTGTAGTCATTTTATGGTACATAACTCGCAAATTATAGGAAAGTAAAATAAAAAGTATGTAGCTTTATGCTATTCTCCTCATACTTTATCAATGGTAATCGCTTGCTTTAGGGAGAGAAGAAGCAACATAAGTGAGAATTTATGAAAAAGATTTCAATTTTATTACTGACTGCTTTCATGTTGATTTCATGTAGTGGTGGATATTTAGGTAGATACAGCGTTGACTATATTAAATTGAGTGATGGTACAGAAGCCGCTGTAAATGGGTCTATGATTGTTTATGAAAACAAAATTAAATTTGATGATATGGATACAATGATGGACAATGTAGCCACAATCATAGAAAAGAGAGAGGAATCATTTGGGTGCTACTTTACAATTGTAGATAAGCAGGGAAATAAGGGAATGTTGCTTATCCACAATTACAACGATGAAGTAAAATTGATGGATATGAATTATAAAAAGATAGGAGTGTTTAGAGCTAAAAAAAAGATTTGGTAATATGGAGAAAATAGTAGGGTTTATCATTTGGTTTATTTTGTGGGGCGGAGTAGCTGTTATAATACTTTATTTGGGAGAGTTTGGTTTTACTAATCCTACCTGTTGGTTGAATTAAATTAGAGAATATTTTATCCGCCCAATCGGATGATGATTAACGAAATTGACATATTGCAT
>NZ_JAMZEE010000079.1:0-5461 GCF_024704895.1 Bacteroides muris (ex Fokt et al. 2023)
AAAAGCAAAAGCCCCCTCGTCATTTCTGACTCGGGGGCTTCCTCTAAAACGGCGACTACCTACTCTCCCACTGTTACGCAGTACCATCGGCGTGACCGGGCTTAACTTCTCTGTTCGGAATGGGAAGAGGTGGAACCCCGGTGCTGTAGTCACCTGAATAAGGCAGACATGATGCGGAAAAAGTAAAAGCTTCATTAGCGGCTGAACGTATATACCTCCATACGAGGCAGGACAAGAAGTGAACGGGCAATTAGTAATGCTCGGCTATGACATCGCTGCCTTTACACCTGCATCCTATCAACGTCGTAGTCTACGACGACCCTGAGAAATCTAATCTTGTGGCTGGCTTCGTACTTAGATGCTTTCAGCACTTATCCAATCCCGACTTAGATACCCGGCAATGCACCTGGCGGCACAACCGGCAAACCAGAGGTCAGTCCAACACGGTCCTCTCGTACTAGTGTCAGAGCCACGCAAATTTCATACGCCCACGATAGATAGAGACCGAACTGTCTCACGACGTTCTGAACCCAGCTCGCGTGCCACTTTAATGGGCGAACAGCCCAACCCTTGGGACCTTCTCCAGCCCCAGGATGTGACGAGCCGACATCGAGGTGCCAAACCCCTCCGTCGATATGAGCTCTTGGGAGGGATCAGCCTGTTATCCCCGGAGTACCTTTTATCCTTTGAGCGATGTCCTTTCCATACAGAAACACCGGATCACTATGCTCTAGTTTCCTACCTGATCGACTTGTGAGTCTCCCAGTCAAGCGCCCTTATGCCATTACACTCTGCCGACGGTTACCAATCGTCGTGAGGGCACCTTTAGAAGCCTCCGTTACGCTTTTGGAGGCGACCACCCCAGTCAAACTACCCACCAAACAGTGTCCCCGAAAAAACGGGTTAGAACTCAAATAATCAAAGGGCCGTATTTCAACAGCGGCTCCACAAATACTGGCGTACCTGATTCAAAGCCTCCGGCCTATCCTACACATCAATTACCCAAATTCAATGTTAAGCTATAGTAAAGGTTCACGGGGTCTTTTCGTCCCATCGCGGGTAATCGGCATCTTCACCGATACTACAATTTCACTGAGCTCACGGTTGAGACAGCGTCCAGATCATTACACCATTCGTGCAGGTCGGAACTTACCCGACAAGGAATTTCGCTACCTTAGGACCGTTATAGTTACGGCCGCCGTTTACTGGGGCTTCAATTCAACGCTTCTCTTGCGATGACGTCTCCTCTTAACCTTCCAGCACCGGGCAGGTGTCAGGCTGTATACTTCATCTTTCAATTTTGCACAGCCCTGTGTTTTTGTTAAACAGTTGCCTGGACCTATTCTCTGCGCCTCAATCGCTTGAGGACCCTTTATCCCGAAGTTACAGGGTCAGTTTGCCTAGTTCCTTAACCGTGAATCACTCAAGCGCCTTAGTATATTCAACCCGACTACGTGTGTCCGTTTGCGGTACGGGTACCGTGAGGATTATGTTTAGCGGATTTTCTTGGAAGTATGATTACGCGCGCTATTGGATTGTTCAGAAGAACGCTCCATACTATCAGGTTCGACTCTTGTCCCGGATTTGCCTGGGACAATCAGCATCTACACCCTTCAACGGACTATTCCGTCAGTCCGCGGCGCTGTCACGACTCCGTCTCCACGTCACTCCACAAGGTAGTACCGGAATATTAACCGGTTCTGCCATCGGCCTCGCCGTTCGGCTGAGCCTTAGGACCCGACTTACCCTGATCCGATTAGCGTTGATCAGGAAACCTTAGTCTTTCGGCGAGGGGGTTTCCCACCCCCTTTATCGTTACTTATACCTACATTTGCTTTTCCACACGCTCCAGCAGGGCTCACGCCCAACCTTCGACGCAGAGTGGAATGCTCCCCTACCGATGATTTCTCATCCCAAAGCTTCGGTAGAATGCTTATGCCCGATTATTATCCACGCCAAACTCCTCGACTAGTGAGCTGTTACGCACTCTTTAAATGAATGGCTGCTTCCAAGCCAACATCCTAGCTGTCTTAGCAATCTGACTTCGTTAGTTCAACTTAGCATTCATTTCGGGACCTTAGCTGTTGGTCCGGATTGTTCTCCTTTAGGACATGGACCTTAGCACCCATGCCCTCACTCCTGACATAGAACTGGCACGCATTCGGAGTTTGTCAAGACTTGATAGGCGGTGAAGCCCTCGCATCTTATCAGTCGCTCTACCTCATGCCAGTATAAGTCAAGGCTGCACCTAAATGCATTTCGGGGAGTACGAGCTATCTCCAAGTTTGATTAGCCTTTCACCCCCACCCTCAGGTCATCCGGAAGCTTTTCAACGCTTATCGGTTCGGTCCTCCAGACAGTGTTACCTGTCCTTCAACCTGCCCAAGGGTAGATCACTTGGTTTCGCGTCTACTCCTTCCGACTATACGCCCTGTTCAGACTCGCTTTCGCTTCGGATACGGATCTGAAATCCTTAACCTCGCCGGAAAAAGTAACTCGTAGGTTCATTATGCAAAAGGCACGCCGTCACACTTAAAGTGCTCCGACCGCTTGTAGGCACATGGTTTCAGGAACTATTTCACTCTTCTGTTCGAAGTGCTTTTCACCTTTCCTTCACAGTACTGGTTCACTATCGGTCTCTCGGGAGTATTTAGCCTTACCGGATGGTCCCGGCAGATTCACGCAGAATTCCTCGTGCTCCGCGCTACTCAGGATACCACTAGGCTTAAGCCGGCTTCGCGTACGCAGCTGTCATGCTCTATGGCTGTACTTTCCAGAACATTCCGCTCACCGACTGTCTTGCCAAAACGTGGTCCTACAACCCCACACATGCCGTAACACGGGTGGTTTGGGCTGTTCCCCGTTCGCTCGCCACTACTGGGGGAATCATTGTTTATTTTCTTTTCCTGCAGGTACTAAGATGTTTCAGTTCCCTGCGTTAGCCTCCCGCATTGCGGGATGGTACCTCTTCAAAGTACCGGGTTGTCCCATTCGGAAATCCGCGGATCAAAGGTCATTTGCACCTACCCGCAGCTTATCGCAGCTTATCACGTCCTTCATCGCCTCCGAGAGCCAAGGCATCCGCCATGTGCCCTTACTTACTTTTTGTCTTACCGATCACGTATGGTCGATATATACTTTCAGCTTTAACTTTACTTTTTTTTGGTCACATCATGTCAAAGATCGTCTCAAGAATCCGGAAAAACATCCGGAACTGATAAGTGGAGAATAACGGATTCGAACCGTTGACCCCCTGCGTGCAAAGCAGGTGCTCTAGCCAGCTGAGCTAATCCCCCAAATGGAAAGGACTATGTCGCGTCTTAAAAAATCGATACAAAAAAAGTATCATGAAAAGACCGCGCACAACATCCGTCATTCGAGTAGTCCCAGGCAGAGTTGAACTGCCGACCTCTACATTATCAGTGTAGCGCTCTAACCAACTGAGCTATAGGACTGTCAGTCAAACCCTCGCCTTGCGGCTCGGCTTCTTCTTTCTCTTATATTAATAAACAACTACGGCAGTACAAGAGGTTCTTATGGAAGCAAGACTTCAAGAACCGAAACCATCTCTTAATCTCGAAACGTCACTCCAGAAAGGAGGTGTTCCAGCCGCACCTTCCGGTACGGCTACCTTGTTACGACTTAGCCCCAATCACCAGTTTTACCCTAGGGCGCTCCTCGCGGTTACGCACTTCAGGTACCCCCGGCTTTCATGGCTTGACGGGCGGTGTGTACAAGGCCCGGGAACGTATTCACCGCGCCGTGGCTGATGCGCGATTACTAGCGAATCCAGCTTCATGGAGTCGGGTTGCAGACTCCAATCCGAACTGAGAGAGGATTTAGGGATTAGCCTCACGTCGCCGTGTAGCTGCCTTCTGTACCCCCCATTGTAACACGTGTGTAGCCCCGGACGTAAGGGCCGTGCTGATTTGACGTCATCCCCGCCTTCCTCGCATCTTACGACGGCAGTCCCGACAGAGTCCCCAGCACCACCTGATGGTAACTATCGGTAAGGGTTGCGCTCGTTATGGCACTTAAGCCGACACCTCACGGCACGAGCTGACGACAACCATGCAGCACCTTCACAAATGCCTTGCGGCCGGCATGTCTCCACGCCGTTCATTTGCAATTCAAGCCCGGGTAAGGTTCCTCGCGTATCATCGAATTAAACCACATGTTCCTCCGCTTGTGCGGGCCCCCGTCAATTCCTTTGAGTTTCACCGTTGCCGGCGTACTCCCCAGGTGGAATACTTAACGCTTTCGCTTGGCCGCTTACTGTATATCGCAAACAGCGAGTATTCATCGTTTACTGTGTGGACTACCAGGGTATCTAATCCTGTTTGATACCCACACTTTCGAGCATCAGCGTCAGTTACAGTCCAGCAGGCTGCCTTCGCAATCGGAGTTCTTCGTGATATCTAAGCATTTCACCGCTACACCACGAATTCCGCCTACCTCTACTGTACTCAAGGATGCCAGTATCAACTGCAATTTTACGGTTGAGCCGCAAACTTTCACAACTGACTTAACAACCCGCCTACGCTCCCTTTAAACCCAATAAATCCGGATAACGCTCGGATCCTCCGTATTACCGCGGCTGCTGGCACGGAGTTAGCCGATCCTTATTCATAAGGTACATGCAAAGCAGTATACATACTGCACTTTATTCCCATATAAAAGAAGTTTACAACCCATAGGGCAGTCATCCTTCACGCTACTTGGCTGGTTCAGGCTAGCGCCCATTGACCAATATTCCTCACTGCTGCCTCCCGTAGGAGTTTGGACCGTGTCTCAGTTCCAATGTGGGGGACCTTCCTCTCAGAACCCCTATCCATCGATGCCTTGGTGGGCCGTTACCCCGCCAACAAGCTAATGGAACGCATCCCCATCGATGACCGAAATTCTTTAATAGTTCTACCATGCGGAAGAACTATGCCATCGGGTATTAATCTTTCTTTCGAAAGGCTATCCCCGAGTCATCGGCAGGTTGGATACGTGTTACTCACCCGTGCGCCGGTCGCCATCAAACTTAGCAAGCTAAGTTCATGCTGCCCCTCGACTTGCATGTGTTAAGCCTGTAGCTAGCGTTCATCCTGAGCCAGGATCAAACTCTTCATTGTAAAAGTATCTTTGAGATTCATGACGCGGAAACTAAAACCAGACCCCATAAGGAATAAGATAAAAGGCCCGGACACGAATACGTCTTTGCTCTGTTCAGGACGCTCGAATTTAAAAGTTTATCGATACCTGTCATGGACAGATATTGACGGTTCTTTTGTTTTACCCAAGACCAACCCCCGTTGCCGGGAAGCGGCCTTGCTCTTGTACTACTTGTATTGTTTATGTAAATCTGTTCAAAGATCGCTGTCTTAACTGCGATGCTGTTCCTTTCAGAAAGCGGATGCAAAGGTAAGAACTTCAAAGCATAACTTCCAAATTTTTCCGGAAGTTTTTTTTCTTT
>NZ_JAMZEE010000007.1:0-121507 GCF_024704895.1 Bacteroides muris (ex Fokt et al. 2023)
ATAACTGTAAATTTCAAGTTTGCCACAAAGGTATATTTATATTAAATCAGCGTCAAGGCGGAAAATAGGACGTTTACAGGAGCAAAAGGACATGGAATGTTTTTCTTCATTTCATAAAGAAACAAGCCATAATCATCTAAGGAACTACATTTTTCTTTTGTTATCAACTCATGTTCTTCATGTACAGTTAATCCACTTCTATCATTAAATATATTTTCTCTTTGCTGAAAAACATTTTTAATTATTCCAAAGTTTTTTAATTCTATTTCGCCTAAATATCTCTCCAAGTCATCTATTCCATCCAATTCAATTAGAACTTGATTCTGACAATTTACACAACGATAGTTATCCCTTCTTTTAATCTCCTCACATTTTTTCTTCCACTCCACAGCATTCAATTTATCCTTATAGACTTCATTTGTACCAGATGTGATGACAGAGCAAGATAATTCTTGAATTAAATAACGAATAGCCTCCAAAAGAGAAGATAACTCACCATGGACAATACCGAATATTTCTTCTGCATCAATATTAAAATAATGATGGGCTATAATATCCCGGACTCCCATTACATTACTCCAAGGTATCTGAGGATAATTGATTAAGACCTTTTTCTCTGTTACTTTATCAAAGCCTTTCAAGCTCTCCCCTATTGCAATGAGTAACATACAAACCGCATCCAACTTTTCCATGCCAGCAGGAGACAAAAGAAAGTCATCCACACTATGGATATTCACAGTTCTTTCCTGCAAACGTATAATCGCCTGCTCAATCTGCTTCAGAATACCCAAAGCTACTTCTCTTTTATAGAGAGATAAGGATTCCATCTTTTTCTATCTGTCGTCTGAGAAAATCATTCATATTTTTATGGAAGCGAACAACATCCACCGGACAGCCTAATTGTTCCTCTAAAAACTTCTTTAGTTCTACATGCAAAAACAAATTAGGCTTCATATCTACACAAACATCCACATCGCTATCCTCTTTTTGTTCATTACGGGCTACAGAACCAAAGATACGCAAAGAAGTAACCCCAAAATATGAACGTAGCACGCCACTACATTTCCTTATTATTTCGATATGTTCATTTAAGGATCTCATACGACATTTTTTTGGTCGTACAAAGTAAAAAAGAATATTCCAATAAAACAAATATGCAGTAGTCTTTCTTTCCGGTACCCGTTCACCCCTCCACCTGCATTGCCACTACCTCCTGCAACACACAGACTGCTTCTTCCACCGTCCTGACATCCTTCACCAGCATACTCCGTTTGTTGTTCTGTTCGCGCAGGTCACAACGCTTGGTGCACTTCATCATGTAGGCAATGACCTTACCGAAAGCCTGGCTCTGATAGTACAGGCTGTCCGGATTGGACACAAAGAACAAAGACATGCGCCCACCTTTCAAAAAGACTTTCTCCACGCCGAGGCGGGCAGCCAGACGGCGCAAGGGAACGATGCGCAGCAATTCTTCTGTTTCAGGAGGAATCGGGCCGAAGCGGTCTTCGAGACGGGAACGGAAAGCATCCACATCCTTATCGAGCGTCAATCCGTCCAACTCGCGATAGAGCAGCATGCGTTCGCTGCTGCCGGTCACATAGTCGGCAGGCAACAAAAGTTCAAGGTCACTTTCCACTTGGCATTCATCAACAAACTGTTCTCCACTGATGACGCCTCCGTCCGCTTTCAGTTCGTCGGCATAAAGGTCGGCAAATTCATCGGTCTTCAGTTCGCGTACGGCTTCGGAGAGAATCTTCTGATAGGTTTCATAGCCCAAGTCGGCAATGAAGCCGCTCTGCTCGGCACCAAGCATATTTCCCGCACCGCGGATGTCAAGATCTTGCATGGCAATGTGGATGCCACTGCCCAGGTCGGAGAAGTTCTCGATGGCTTGCAGGCGCCGTTTTGCTTCGGGAGTAAGGGAAGACAATGGCGGTGCCAGCAAGTAGCAGAAAGCTTTCTTGTTGCTGCGCCCCACACGTCCGCGCATCTGGTGCAGGTCACTAAGGCCGAAGTTCTGCGCCTGGTTGATGATGATGGTATTGGCATTGGGTATGTCGATGCCGCTCTCGATGATAGTGGTGGCAAGCAGCACATCGTAGTCGTAATTGACGAAATCAAAGATTATCTTCTCCAGCTCGGCCGGTTCCATCTGCCCATGGCCAATGCAAACGCGGCAGTCGGGAATGTGGCGCTCTATCAAGGCTTTCAGTTCGACGAGGTTGGAAATGCGGTTGTTCACGAAGAAGACTTGGCCGTTACGACTCATCTCGAAGTTGACGGCATCAACAATAACTTCCTCGTTGAAGGTATGCACTTCGGTCTGCACGGGATAGCGGTTGGGGGGCGGAGTCTGGATGACACTGAGGTCGCGGGCACCCATCAGCGAGAACTGCAAAGTGCGGGGAATGGGTGTAGCGGTCATCGTCAGAGTATCGACATTCACTTTGAGCTGACGGAGTTTCTCCTTGACAGACACGCCGAACTTCTGCTCTTCGTCGATGATGAGCAGGCCGAGGTCTTTGAATCTGACGTCCTTGCCCAAAATGCGGTGCGTGCCGATAAGGATATTCACTTCTCCCTCGGCAAGGCCCTTGATGGCAGCCTTTGCCTGAGCGGAGGTACGGGCACGGCTCAGATAATCCACCCGGCAGGGCAAGCCTTTCAAACGTTCCTTGAAGGTCTGGAAATGCTGGTAGGCAAGCACAGTGGTGGGCACGAGCACAGCCACCTGCTTATTGTCCGCCACTGCCTTGAATGCGGCACGCACGGCTACCTCGGTCTTGCCGAAACCCACGTCACCACACACCAGACGGTCCATCGGGCGGGCACTCTCCATGTCAGCCTTCACGTCGGAAGTAGCCTTGCTTTGGTCGGGGGTATCTTCGTAGATGAAAGAGGCTTCCAATTCCCGTTGCAGGAAACTGTCGGGACTGTATTGGAAACCTTTTTCCTCGCGACGTTGAGAGTAAAGCTTTATCAAGTCGCGGGCAATATCCTTTATCTTCGTCTTGGTGCGGTCTTTCAGTTTCTCCCAGGCTCCGGTGCCGAGCTTGTTGAGGCGGGGGGATTCACCCTCCTTCCCCTTGTACTTGGAAACCTTGTGCAGGGAGTGAATGGAGACAAACACCACATCTTCATTCTGATAGACAATCTTCATCACCTCCTGCGTAGAGTCGCCGTTAGGAATACGCACCAGTCCGGCAAAACGCCCCACACCGTGGTCGGTATGCACCACATAGTCGCCGGGAGTAAACTGATTCAACTCTTTCAAACTCAAAGCCACCTTGCCGCTGCGTGCCTTGTCACTCTTCAAGTTGTACTTGTGAAAACGGTCGAACAGCTGATGGTCGGTAAAGGCACAAATACGCAAAGTGTCGTCGGCAAACCCTTCGTGCAATGTCCGTTCTACGGCAGTAAAAGATATGTTGTCTCCACGGTCTTCAAAGATGGCACGGATACGGTCGGTCTGTTTCAAGCTGTCACTGCATATGTAGATGGTGTACCGGCGGGAGAGGTATTCTCGGAAACTCTCTGCCACCATGTCGAAGTTTTTATGGAAGATGGGCTGTGCCGCAGTATGGAATGAGACGGTAGCATCCGGCGTTCCGGTGGGCTTGTTGCCGAACTCCATCCGGCGGAAATCGAGGGCGCGCAGGGTGAACTCGCCACCATCAATCAGCTTGCCTTCCAGCATGATGGCTCCATTTTCCTCCGACTCACGGGCGGCGATGGCCTGTGGGGTGAGCGATTCGTCGTGCACGGTCTGGATGCGTTCGCGCAGCCAAAGGAAATCGCGCATGGCCAGCACGCTGTCCGACGGAAGGAAATCGAGGAACGACACCATGCCGCCGCTTCCCCCTTTTTCCAGGCTATGGCTCAAGTCGGGAACTATCACGATGCTTTCTTTCTTCTCCTTCGAAAGCTGTGTCTCCACCTCAAAAGTTCGGACGCTTTCCACCTCATCGCCGAAGAAGTCTATACGGAAGGGATATTCGGAAGAGAAGGAAAAGACGTCGATAATACTGCCACGCACGGCATACTGTCCCGGCTCGTAGACGTAGTCCACATATTCGAAACCGTAACTGCGCAACACGTCCGTCACGAAGTTCATGTCTACCCTCTCTCCTGCATGCAGTTTCAGTGTATTGTCTCCAAGTTCTTTACGTGAGACAACCTTTTCGGCCAGCGCATCCGGATAGGTCACCACGCAAAGCCCCTCTTCTCCTTTTTGCAGGCGACTCAGCACTTCTGTGCGGAGTATTTCGTTTGCCGCATCCTTCTGCCCGTACTTGATGGCACGACGGAACGAGGAAGGAAAAAACAACACCTGCTCCGTCCCCAATACCTGCGTCAAATCATGATAGAAATAACCGGCTTCCTCCACATCGCCCAGAATGAAAACGAGCGGACAGGTAGCCCGCTGAACCAACACAGACGAAAACAAAGAAGCGGCAGAGGCACATAAACCTCCGCAATACAGATGACGGACAGAGTTATCTTTCAGAAGCCTGCACACCCCCTCTACATTGGGATGGGAGGCATAAGATTGTTGCAGTTCGGTTATATTCATTGCTTTGCGCTTTTTCCCCGGTATTGTCCCTTACGAGGTACCCTACCGAAATAAATCCGGTGCAAAAATACACAAATAATCTTTAGCTTTGGCCAGTCGGCAACCATGTTCTCCGAAATAATCTTTCCGCTTTCAGCCTGCACATCCTTCACCTTTTCCTGTATCGTCCTTTTTATCAGAGAGAAGCGGTGAAACTTCTTTCCCTCCAATTATGAATAACATAGCCTTCACAATCCCTATTCAGGAGTTATGTTACACAAAGTTTATCCCCAGCCTGCGAACATGTATCCCAAGGTTTGGTCTGTCTATCCCAAGGCTTGGGATAGACAGACCAAGACCGGAGAACTCTCTTTACGCCTTTATCTGCCAACTTTCCCCTTTATACTTCGGAAGTTTTTCGCAAATAGTTTGGATGTATTTTGTTAATGATTGAGACGGGAATGACTGAAGATTGAGACTAAAGTTCAAAGTCAGGCATACGGTTCTTTCATTCAACCTGCATCCCTCATAGTCAGGAGCCAGAAGGAGCTACACTAATGAAAGAGTCGTGACGCCAGAACTTTGCAAAATCAAGATTTGTGTGAAAATGCTGCCAGATAAAAAAGAAATGTATTACATTTGTTCCCAATTATAACCCCCATTACCAATAAGTATGCAAACATCAGACAGCATTGTCATCATCCCCACCTACAATGAACGGGAGAATATAGAGAATATCATCCGTGCCGTTTTTGCTCTGGAACATGGCTTTCACATCCTTGTCATTGAAGACGGTTCGCCCGACGGAACGGCAGACATCGTCAGAACCTTACAGCAAGAGTTCGCCGGACGCCTCTTCATGGTGGAGCGCAAAGGAAAGCTGGGATTGGGAACAGCCTATATAGCCGGCTTCAAGTGGGCATTGCAACAAGACTATGAGTATATCTTCGAAATGGATGCCGATTTCAGCCACAATCCCCAAGACCTGCCTCGCCTCTACCGGGCCTGCTCCGAAGAGGGTGCCGATGTAGCTATCGGTTCACGTTATGTGAGTGGTGTGAACGTAGTGAACTGGCCCATGGGACGTGTACTGATGTCTTATTTCGCCTCCAAATATGTACGTTTCATCACCGGGCTGCCCATCCATGACACTACAGCCGGATTTGTATGTTACCGCCGCCAAGTATTGGACACTATCAATCTGGACGGTATCCGCTTCAAAGGATATGCCTTCCAGATAGAAATGAAATTCACCGCCTACAAATGCGGCTTCAAGGTAAAGGAAGTACCCGTCATCTTCATCAATCGCGAACTGGGCACCTCCAAAATGAACAGCAGTATCTTTGGTGAGGCTGTATTCGGAGTGATTCGGCTGAAATGGAACAGTTGGTTTCATAAATATCCTACTGTACGATAAGGCGATGAAGCGATAGTATAGAATGATAAAATGAAGAGGTGACAAGCTTTGAATATAATAAGGTATGAAAAGAACATTGATACATAACGCAACGATTGTCAACGAAGGACAATCCGCGAAAGGTTCCGTAGTGATAGAAGACGGGCGCATTGCGGAGGTGCTGACCAACCGGAAGCCCCTCTCCGCACCTTGTGACGAAACCATAGATGCCACCGGATGCTATTTGCTGCCGGGCATTATCGACGACCATGTACATTTTCGCGACCCGGGACTGACCCACAAGGCGGACATCCTCACAGAAAGCCGTGCGGCGGCCGCAGGAGGTGTGACCTCCATCATGGATATGCCCAATACCACCCCGGCAACCACTACGCTGGATGCCCTCAACGCCAAATTTGACCTGCTGAACGAGAAGTGTATCGTAAACCATTCGTGCTACTTCGGTGCAACAAACGACAATTACAGCGAGTTTGGCAAGCTGGACAAGCACCGCATCTGTGGCATCAAGCTATTTATGGGTTCAAGTACCGGAAACATGCTGGTAGACAAGATGAACAGCCTGCTGAACATCTTCAACGGTACAGACATGCTGATTGCCGCCCACTGCGAAGACCAGGAAACCATCAAGAACAATCTTACCAAGTATAAGGAAATGTTTGCCGGAGAGAATGATATTCCCATAGGCAAGCATCCCTACATCCGCTCTTCGGCAGCATGCTATGCATCCTCTGAACTGGCAGTACGGCTGGCAAGGATTGCCGGTGCACGGCTGCATATTCTGCATGTGTCCACAGCCAAGGAACTGCAATTATTCAACGACTATTCACTTTCCGAGAAGCATATCACCGCCGAAGCATGCGTCGCCCATCTCCTCTTCACGCTCAGTGATTATCGCACGTTGGGTACACGTATCAAGTGCAATCCTGCCATTAAGAAGCAAGCCGACCGCGATGCTCTGCGTGCCGCCGTCAACTCCGGCCTGATAGACGTAATAGCCACCGACCATGCGCCCCATCTGCTCTCCGAAAAAGAAGGAGGTGCCTCGAAGGCCATGTCCGGCATGCCGATGATACAGTTTTCGCTCGTCAGCATGTTGCAACTGGTGGATGAGGGAGTATTTACACTCGAGACCATCGTTGAAAAAATGTGCCATGCTCCCGCACAAATTTACCGCATCAACGAGCGCGGCTATATCCGCGAAGGCTACCGGGCAGACCTTGTGCTGGTACGCCCCGATGCCCCGTGGGAAGTGACAGCCGACAAAGTTTTGAGCAAATGCGGCTGGAGCCCATTGGAAGGGCATACCTTCAACTGGAAAGTGGAAAGGACTTTTGCCAACGGACATCCCGTTTATAGTGACGGCATGGTGGACGACGCTTATCGTGGCGAGGAACTGAGATTTGGGGAGTGAAGGCTAGGAATTAAGGATTAAATGGGATGAAAAGGACAATACTGGCACCGGGGCATGAATTGCTTTCGTATCGGATTCATGAAGTAACCCCTTACATCAACTGGATTTATTTCTTCCATGCCTGGGGCTTCCAGCCTCGCTTTGCAGCCATTGCAAACATTCATGGCTGCGATTCCTGCCGTGCACTTTGGCTGACGACCTTTCCCGAGGAGGAACGTACCAAAGCTTCCGAAGCCATGCAGCTCTTCAAGGAGGCAAATAGAATGCTCGGCCGACTGGACGAAACAATCTCCATCCATTGCATCTTCAGGCTTTGCCAGGCAAATGCAGACGGAGATAACCTCTTGATAGAAGGAACAACCTTCCCACTGCTCCGCCAGCAGACACCCCAACCCGATGGCAGTCCATTTCTCTGTCTGAGCGATTTTGTACGTCCCCTCTCTTCGGGCACGCCCGACATCGTAGGACTTTTCGCCTCCACCATCAGTGAAGAGGCCGAAGAGACTTATAAAAGCGACCCTTACAAACATCTCCTTGTACAGACTCTGAACGACCGCCTTGCCGAAGCCGCCACAGAAAAGATGCACGAATATGTCCGCAAGGAGGCTTGGGGGTATGCCCCCGACGAATCCTTGTCCATTCCGGATCTGCTGGTCGAGAAATACCAAGGCATCCGCCCCGCCGTGGGCTACCCTTCCCTACCCGACCAGTCCGTCAACTTCCTGCTGGACGACCTGCTCGGCATGAATCGGATAGGCATCACATTGACGGAAAACGGAGCCATGCACCCTCACTCCTCCGTCTGTGGCATGATGCTGGCACATCTCGCATCCCGATACTTTTCAGTGGGCAAGATTGGAGAAGACCAGCTGGACGACTACGCCCGCCGCCGGGGAATGCCGATAGAGAATATGCGGAAATTCCTGGCAGGAAATATAGAAAGCGCATCATAATGCCGATAATTCGGTACATTGGAAAAAGAGCACACAGATGACACAGATTAAACAGACCTTCACTGATAATTCTGTTCTTCATGAATTCCTCACCTGTAGTCATCTGTCTCGGCTGTATCATCCGTGTGCCAAAGAAAAAAATCCTTTTGAACTGTGATTTATCGCCCTTTTCCGCGACTAACAGTGCAAAAGCAACTCGAAAGAAGCGAAAAGATGGAAAATGCAGAACAAGAGTTTGTATCCGTGATACGGGAGTATGAGCGCGTGATATATAAAGTGTGCTATCTGTACACCACTCCCAACGCTACCCTCAACGACCTGTATCAGGAAGTGGTACTCAACTTATGGAAAGCATTTCCCAAGTTCCGGCGGGAGTGTAAGATTTCCACATGGATATACCGTATCGCACTGAACACGTGCATCAGTTTTATCCGAAAAGAAAAGAACATCCCCGAAATCGTTACCCTCACCCAAGAGACCGACCGGACTGAAGAAACCGACGAGACACAAGCCATGCTACGGCAACTCTACCGGATGATAAACCGGCTGGGACAATTGGAAAAGTCCATCATCCTGCTCTATCTGGAAGAGAAAAGCTACGAAGAGATTGCCGAAATCACCGGGCTGACCCTGACTAACGTTGCCACCAAGCTCAGCCGCATCAAGGATAAACTGAAAAAAATGAACAAGGAGGAATAAATATATGGAACTGGATGAACTGAAAAAATCATGGAACGCACTGAATGAACAGTTGCAGAAAGAACCGATTGCGGATGAAAAGCAGATTACGGAACTGATTGCCGGCTACAAGGCAAATACCCACAAAAGTCTGCGACGCCTCGTAGCCATACAACGATTCTCTATAGGAGTAGGCACGATATGTCTGGCTGCCCTTCTTCTTATATGGCTGCTACTGCCCACCTTCGGTTTCAACGAACTACTGCAAGCAAAGATTGTTCCTTTTTTAGGGTTCATTGCAATCAGCATTCTCGTAGGCATGTGGTGGGACTGGAAAACATACCGTTGGAACAAGAATACACATATTGAGGAAATGGGTGTTGCCGAAGTCAGCCGCCGCACGACCACTTTCCGCCAATGGACCAAATATGAGATAATAGTCGTCTCCATTTGGATTGTCCTTTTCAACATCCTTAATTATTGGGCGATGGAATACCATCTGATGTCCATCGGTGTGCAAGCCATGCTGATTACCCTCTTTGTAGTATTTGATGCGTTGATTATCTATATTCTCTACAAAAGGGTGATTTACAAACATCTGGACCATATTAAAAAGAACATTGAAGAATTGAAAGATATATGCACCGAGTAACTCTTGTTTTCATCCTTTTCCTTCTCATCCCCGACCTCTACATTTATCTGGTTTACGTAATAAGAAAAACCAGAAAGGCTTTTCTACGTGGCCTCTATTGGCTTCCCACCTTATTGCTGGCGGCAGGTTATGTCTACTTCATGTTCCTTACGGGCGACAACGCGATGTCAAACCATACGCAAGCTATAGGCAGACTGGCAATTACCATCATGCTGTTTGTTTTTCCCAAAACCATATTCATGCTCTGCTCGCTGGTGGGAGTACTGGCGCACTTCATCATCCGCCGTTGTCCCCGCAGTCCGTTCACTGCTATAGGAGCGGTTCTGGCAATAATCAGTTTCCTCAATATACTTTACGGGACTTTGGCCGGCATAACCCGTTTTGACATAAAAGAGGTGGAATACTGTTCTGCCGATATTCCGAAAGGTTTCGACGGCTACCGCATAGTACAGCTATCGGACATACACATCGGCAGCTGGCAAGGCAATCCGGAAGCCATCAAACAGCTGGTCGATTTGGTCAACAGGCAGAAGCCGGACCTGATTGTCTTTACCGGTGACCTCGTGAACCAGCAGAGTCATGAACTGGATGGTTTCCAAGAAATACTCTCCCAACTGCACGCACCGGACGGAGTATACTCCATCCTCGGCAACCATGACTATGGTTCATACTATCACTGGCAAAGTGGGAAAGCAGAAATTGCCAATCTGGACTATTTAATCCGGCAGCAGCAAGCAATGGGATGGAAACTGCTGAACAATGAGCACGACATCCTTCATCACAAAGGTGACAGCATAGCCCTTATCGGCGTGGAAAACGACGGTGAGCCTCCTTTCTCCCAATTTGCAAACTTGCCACAAGCCATGCAGGGCACGGAGGGAATGTTCCAAATACTGCTCAGCCATAACCCTACGCACTGGAGACGTGAGGTACTGCCCCAATCGGACATTTCACTGATGCTTGCAGGACATACCCATGCTATGCAAAGCATCTTGTTCGGACACTCCTTTGCCGAACTTATCTATCCGGAATGGAGAGGGATGTACTACGAAGGCAAGAGGGCTTTGTACGTAAATATTGGCATCGGCTATGTAGGACTGCCGTTCCGGTTCGGGGCATGGCCGGAAATCACGGTACTGACGTTAGTGTCAATGCCAGATTAATTCACCCGGCCCCGTTCCTCCATCCCACACGTTCACCATCTCAGATGTGCCACAAACCACTGCATGCCATTCTCCCACAAGAAGACCCGCTCCTCCCTGCCTTTCATAGCGGGAAAGCACCTGTTTCAGTTCCCCACTATTGTCTCCCGCAAAGTCCAGCACTTCCTCTATGCGTCGGTCTTCATCCGAAGTGCAGCCGGACAGCAGAAACAGTAAACAAATGCCTGCCAATAATATTCCTCTCAACATATCTTCCTATTTTGCATTACCACTTATTTTCAACCGTATCGGAGAAGCATCTGCATTACAATAGACGGTTATCGTCTTGCTGAGGTGTCCGGGATGGTCAGCCTTGTAGATGACATGCAGACGCAGGCTGTCACTGGGGTTGACAGGTTCTTTGGAGTAATCTACAGAAGTGCAACCGCAGGAGGTGGTAACATCCGAAATAAACAGAGGTTTATTACCCATGTTCTTCAAGGTAAAAGTTGCTTTTCGCTCTTCCTGCCAAGCGAAATCTCCCAATGAGGCAGCGGTTTTATCTATGTCGACCATAGTGTTTAGCACGTTACTTTCATTGATACTTCCTATTTTTTCACCTTGGATGATTTTCAGATAAAGTTCTTTCACTTTTGGGTTGTGGATGGGATTGCCGATAGCAAGCACTTTATTATCTTTATCCAACAAAAAAGTCCTAAATTTTTCATCTTCAGGAAAATGATTTAACTGGCAAAATAAATTTTGCACATCAAACACAATTGGTAAATTAAAAGCATCCCATTTCATTTTATAATCCAAGTCCTCAGTTCTTCGGGTTTGCAAAAAAAACAAAAAAGCAACCTTCTTATCAACGGAATCAACTTGCTGCTTCATCCCCATCCAATCCCTCAGATTTAATTTACAACTAAAGCACTCTGCAGAATCAATATAAGTAACAATCTTATAATCCCAATTGACATCTTTTACCACAGAATCTATTACATCCAAATCAGGAAAAAGGATTTCGCGTCCTTCCCATTTTTTCAATAATTCTAAAATCTTCCTATCGTTTTGATGCTGACATGAAGAAAAGACAAAAAGAACAAAGAGAAAATAAAAACATTTCATTTATCAAATACTTAATTCAATTTACTAAATTTCAAAACAAAGCCATCATTCCTAACAAACTGATTAACAGAATCAGGAAGTTCTTCATTCTCTGAATCTATATATGAAATTATAGTACCATTTGAATAACCACAGCCCACTCTCCTATCAATATCAGAGATTGCTTCACCCATATAGCATTTTTTTAATCGATAGTCTATCACAAAAGGCTTCGTTTGCCGATGTTGCCATATAAAGCCAATGATGTACTTATCTGTCACAGCTAATATTTTACGTATCAAGCAATAATTATCATAATTTTTCAGCTTGGTTTCTATATCAATTTTATCCTGATTAGGAACATTATCCTTACCAAAATCTATAAAAAAGACTTTTTCCAGTTCCCCCTTACGAGATAAGATATAAATATTATTATCTATCGTTTGATTATAAGCCAACTGACTACCTGCATCTGCAAACGTATAATTAGAAATCCAGTAAGCAGGATCAACAAATCTATCATAATCCAAATAAGTTTGACCAATTTTTCCCTTCTTATCCACCAATGCTATTTTATGCCCGGCTCCATCCCCTCGATTCCACGAAGAAAGCCCTAAAAGCAATGAATCATTATCCAAAGTTGCCAATATATCCGCTTCAAACGGTAACATACATTCTTCTACACACTCATAATCATTATTATATTGCAGCATTTTATTTAATCGTCCGTCCAGCACATATACATTCCCATTAGCATCCACATCAAAATCCGATAAATTGACATACTCTTTTGGTCCCTGCCCACGTATACCTACTTGTGCCAAATAATTCCCCATACAATCATATACTACCAATGAACGCATACGGGTATCTGCTATATAAATTTTATCATCTACCACTTTCATTTTGTCTATTCTACCTAATAGTTCTTTCACATTACCACTCTTCAACAAGACATATTCAGATTCTTTTTCATCTAAAATTTCCGACAAAACTCTCATTTCTAATGTAGTAAAATCTATCACTTCCATTGGAACAGATAAATGATTTTTTCTTTCTTTATCACATCCCCCTGCACCCAGTGCCCAAAGTACTAATATAAAAACAACATACTTCAATTTCATACGATACATAAATTAAGCATTATAAACTTGTCTCGCAAAATAACAGTGAATAAAATTTTCAATAAGATTCCTCGCCTTAAACGACCAAGAACCTTATTGAAAACAGTTCATACCAACAGGCTATTGGCAGCCTGATAGATCTTTACAATTAACCGTATTGGTAGATTGACATTCCCCGTTTGACTTAGGTCCTCCACATGGTGCTGCTCCTTCAGAACCAGCCAATGCTTCTACATTAGCCTGCATCAAATCTGACACACCTTCTGTTTTCTGATTTGCATAAACCCCATAACCGGCAACAGCAGCAACTGCTGCAACAAGTGTTATTTTAAAAATCTTATTCATTTTAGCTTTTCTTTTAAATTAATTATAAAACAATATTTACCCCGTATCTATCCTTTCAACGGAACAGCAAACGCATTGCTTATTCTAACTAAATCACTATCTTTGCCAAAACCTCCTTTCCGGGGTGGGTTACGGAACGGACGGTGCGAATGGGCCAACAAAGCGTTAGCCGTCCGCTCCTCTCCATCACCTTTTTATATTTTCTATTTCGATTACGGAACAAGACGCTGTCCAGCCACACAGCTTTCCTTTTCAACTTGATAGCCTGGGGGATTTCCGTAAACGACAAGGATTCCCACAGGTTTCAACGTACAAGAGAAAAGGGAGAACAGCGACAAACTAATGAGACAGACTAATAACAAATATACACATGTTCCACTCCTCCTTTTGTAATGGGGCAAACGATTGAACCACTCCCTACACAGATAGTTGTATTTCCGCTTTCATCGGCAGCCAACGCTTCGATGTTTTCCAATAGCAAATCGTCTAACTTTTCTGAGTGATTGATTCGGGTATAGCCTAAAAACGAAAGGAGACAGACAATAGCCATCGTTCCTACTAATTTTACTGTAAAGTTTTTCATTGCATTTTATTTTAGTTATGGAAACAAAGGAAAAAGAAAGATTGGAAAGCACCAACTAAATGGAAAACAAATATACAGCTACGGGGCGTGAAAAAAAATTCACGCACCGGACGGAGTATATTCTATCCTCGGTAACCATGACTATGGTTCATACTATCACTGGCAAAGTCCGAAAGCAGAAATCGCCAATCTGGACTATTTAATCCGGCAGCAGCAAGCAATGGGATGGAAACTGCTGAACAATGAGCACGACATCCTTCATCACAAAGGCGACAGCATAGCCCTTATCGGCGTGGAAAACGACGGTGAGCCTCCTTTCTCCCAATTTGCAAACTTGCCACAAGCCATGCAGGGCACGGAGGGAATGTTCCAAATACTGCTCAGCCATAACCCTACGCACTGGAGACGTGAGGTACTGCCCCAATCGGACATTTCACTGATGCTTGCAAGACATACCCATGCCATGCAAGGCATTTTATTCGGACATTCCCTCTCCGAACTCATCTATCCGGAATGGAGAGGGATGTACTGCGAAGGCAAGAGGGCTTTGTACGTAAATATTGGCATCGGCTATGTAGGACTGCCGTTCCGGTTCGGGGCATGGCCGGAAATCACGGTACTGACGTTAGTGTCAATGCCAGATTAATTCACCCGGCCCCGTTCCTCCATCCCACACGTTCACCATCTCAGATGTGCCACAAACCACTGCATGCCATTCTCCCACAAGAAGACCCGCTCCTCCCTGCCTTTCATAGTGGGAAAGCACCTGTTTCAGTTCCCCACTATTGTCTCCCGCAAAGTCCAGCACTTCCTCTATGCGTCGGTCTTCATCCGAAGTGCAGCCGGACAGCAGAAACAGCAGACAAATGCCTGCCGATAATATTCCTCTCAACATATCTTCCTATTTTGCATTACCACTTATTTTCAACCGTATCGGAGAAGCATCTGCATTACAATAGACGGTTATCGTCTTGCTGAAGTGTCCGGGATGGTCAGCCTTGTAGATGACATGCAGACGCAGGCTGTCACTGGGGTTGACAGGTTCTTTGGAGTAATCTACAGAAGTGCAACCGCAGGAGGTGGTAACATCCGAAATAAACAGAGGTTTATTACCCATGTTCTTCAAGGTAAAAGTTGCTTTTCGCTCTTCCTGCCAAGCGAAATCTCCCAATGAGGCAGCGGTTTTATCTATGTCGACCATAGTGTTTAGCACGTTACTTTCATTGATACTTCCTATTTTTCCACCTTGGATGATTTTCAGATAAAGTTCTTTCACTTTTGGGTTGTGGATGGGATTGCCGATAGCAAGCACTTTATTATCTTTATCCAACAAAAAGGTTTGAAACATTAAGTCTGAAGAAAAATGGTTCAACTTGTTCAAACTATCTTTTTCATCAATACAAACCGGATAGCCAAAAGTTTCACGCCTTAAAATAAACTGCATTTCTTTCAACCGACGCGTACCCATAAAAAACAAAACCGGAACTTTTTTCTGTTCCAAATAAACAAGAAATTCCTTCCAAGCAGGAAACTGTGCTTTGCAACTGACACAACCCATTGAGTCTAAATAAGAAAGTATCTTATAAGGACTATCAAACAGCATATCCACTGTATCTTTACCAAACAGAGTAAATACATTTTTTTGAGGAAATAAGATTTCACGATCTTGCCAATATAACACCTGTTCATTAACAACTCCCTTCCTTTGACATGAAAAGAAACACATACATACCACAAAAAACAGTATCACAACTCTCACCATATTCCTTGAGCTATCAATCATTTTTCCTTCATATGAAACCACAATAAAACCATATTATCTTCTTCATTGAACTGTTTCGCAATATCAGCAGCCTTTTCACCCACCCATTCGGTCCACTGCACTGCATCATAATGTTCACGTGCCACCACTATATCATTTGGATATACATACCCTATCAGAGCGTGTCCCTCTACACCTACCAGATTAGAAAAAGGGAAAATTGACAAGACATCATTACGCACAACCGAACTTCTGATGCCTTCTTTTCTTCTCAACGAATAAAGGCACTGATATTCCTTATGGTGATTAGCATACGCAAAATACACAACATCATCAGTAAGCAAATACTTTCCCGGAAAAAAATAGTACCCACTACTGCTACTTGCCTGTTTATATTCATTCCAATTCTTATCCAGCAACAAGTTCTCCGGCACCTGCCTGTCACCAAAATCCAGAAAAAATGCCAACCGGCACGTTCCGTCATCATCAATTTCGTATATCCTGCCGCTATACGGAGAATGATAATATAACCTGCCGTTCAACTCGCTAAAATTATAATCGCTAATTATACTCGAATATTTTCCGCGCTCACGATAGAATCCGCGTTCCTTAATGACAAACAAACTATCTGTCCGGAAGATGGAATAATCTTCTATGGAAGCCAAATGCTGATTATCTGCATCCAAAGTACAAAATACGAAGTTATCCTCTGAAAAACGATGGAACCGAAGGCACAAGAACGGAAGCCTACAAGAACGAAGATACTTCCCATTCAATGTATAATAAATAAAACGACTCGTAAACTGGTCATATACAATCACCAGGCTATCTGTCACTACAAAATCTGTCGGTTCAGCATATTCCTCAGGAGCTTCCCCAAATGTGCCTATATTTGTCAGAAATTTCCCCTCCATAGAAAATTTCTTTATAGACTTCGACTTGTATCTGTCTAACAAGTAAATGGCATCTTTCCTACAAACGACCTTATTTATCGCTCCCAATAAAGCCTCCTCACGATTGTCAAGGCTGAGATAAGTAATAGAATCCACCCACGAAGATACATGCAGCCTTTCTTTCAAATCGCAATCTGCGACAACTATTGTATCAACAGCAGAGCCCTTAACAGGCATATCCCGAACATCACGTTCTATTTTTTCCGGCACTACATCTGAAAAAATACTTAAAGGTTTCACCTTATCAGTTTTACAACTTCCCAATGCTGACAAAAAGAATATGTATAAAATAAAATATCTCATTTTAACTAAGTTAAGTAATTTCTTATCAGAGAAACCGGACCAAAATTTTTCATGTATTGATTCTCTGATTGCGTGATTGATTTGTTTACACAACAAGCACAAACAGAAGTTACTGATTATCAATTATTATATTTTGATACGACCATCTTGATTTTCACAAATAAAACTTATAGAATCTGCCATTTCATATCAAGACATGACCTGCCTTGATATGAAATCTCAAAAACAGCAATCATTTTCAACAGCCTGCCGGAGAAAGACAAGTGCCGCTACCTTTTCCACACACATCTGCTTCATAAGTAGTAGTTGTCGTATCTACAATAATATAGTCAAAACCTACTGTTCTGACGCAAGTTATTCTATATGTTTTCCAATTAGTACCTATCGGTCCTATTACATATCCCTCATTGCTGCCTGCCAATGCTTCCACATTAGCCAACATTAAATCAGACATTGCTTTTTCATTCTGATTTGCGTAAACCCCATAACCGGCAACAGCAGCAACTGCTGCAACAAGTGTTATTTTTAAAATCTTATTCATTTTAGCTTTTCTTTTAAATTAATTATAAAACAATATTTACCCCGTATCTATCCTTTCAACGGAACAGCAAACGCATTGCTTATTCTAACTAAATCACTATCTTTGCCAAAACCTCCTTTCCGGGGGGGTACGGAACGGACGGTGCGAATGGGCCAACAAAGCGCTAGCCGTCCGCTCCTCTCCATCACCTTTTTATATATTTTCTATTTCGATTACGGAACAAGACGCTGTCCAGCCACACAGTTTTCCTTTTCAACTTGATAGCCTGGGGGATTTCCGTAAACGACAAGGATTCCCACAGGTTTCAACGTACAAGAGAAAAGGGAGAACAGCGACAAACTAATGAGACAGACTAATAACAAATATACACATGTTCCACTCCTCCTTTTGTAATGGGGCAAACAATTGAACCACTCCCTACACAGATAGTTGTATTTCCGCTTTCATCGGCAGCCAACGCTTCGATGTTTTCCAATAGCAAATCGTCTAACTTTTCTGAGTGATTGATTCGGGTATAGCCTAAAAACGAAAGGAGACAGACAATAGCCATCGTTCCTACTAATTTTACTGTAAAGTTTTTCATTGCATTTCATTTTAGTTATGGAAACAAAGGAAAAAGAAAGATTGGAAAGCACCAACTAAATGGAAAACAAATATACAGCTACGGGGCGTGAAAAAAAATTCACGCCCTACAACAAAGAATTAAGTACATGGTAAACAATAACTTATATCAATATAACGATTTGATACCCTTCCCTCTCCGGCACAAAACAAATTTGAACGGAACCATCTGCCTTAAACATCTTTTTCAGTAAACTGATTGCTTTCCGGCGGCGCGCATCTAAATTCAAATCCTCTAAATGCCAACCGCAAATGGCGGCAATCTCATCATTGGTCAAAAAGAAATCGGGTGCCTTGGCAAAACCAAGCAACAACTTGGCGGCTTGCGGCGTGCAGTTCATAGTACCTTCTTCATGAATCAGCGTATGGCACACGGCATCAAATATATATTCGCCAAACCGAAAGACTGTTTCCGGCACCTTCGGAGTTTCTTCCTCCTTATGCATCCGCAACCGGACATAAAACACCAATCCTGCCAACAGCACGAGTAAAAAGAAAACGGACAACAGCCGCAATAAGGAATCGGTCCAATCCACGTAACGCCGAAAATCAAGTTGCATATAAGCTGTCAACTTCATTGTGTACATGCCATCCAAGTAATAAGTGCCCAAATCGTATTGCAAGGCCCTGACAGACTCTTCTCCCGCAAACGATTCCTGACAAACAGCTTTTCCCAAGGGATTGACTTTAAGAAAAAGTGCACATGCGACTCTGCCATACCGGACATTCATTTCATCCTCCCACTCCAGACAAATCTTTTCCAATGGGAATTTTCCACAATTGTTCAGCATATTGGCTTTACCTCCTAGTGTCTCTAATGGAAACAACCCCCGCGCTTCTTTCAATGAATCTACCTCTACTTCAAGTTCACCAGTCTCCGATATTGATTTCCGTTTAGCATACTTTTTGCCATCATCAGATTTAAACACATAACACATCTCCAACTTATCAAATTCCCGGTTTATCACCCGTTCTGCAACATTGCGCAGTGTTTGTATCGCCACTTCCCTTGCCTCACCCTGCCCCTGACGGGCATTATCACACCACACTGCTCCCCAAGAAAGCGCCACTACCGCAATGGTACCTATCCATATCATCAGGATATTCTTATTATGTTTCCTTACTTTTTCCATATCTTGCAAAGATAAACATTTTCCCTGCCAATTCTACAAATGCACAAATATTTGCCTCACGGCTTTTCATTTAAACCACATCCTTCAAACACCTTCATCTTTTCCTCAATCGTCCTATCCATCGGCTTTTCCCGTAAAACTTCTTTTATTCGCACTGTCGCATCCCACGATTGAAATATCCTAATCTTCGCCTATCATCGGCCACACACGAAAAATTCAGCAGAAAACAAACAAGTAGTGAATGATTATGTATATCTTTGCAAAAACAACAATGACAACACCCATGAAGATACTTTATTCTATTTATCAGGTATGCTTCGCACTGCCTCTCCTGCTGATACTGACTATCCTTACAGCATTGGTCACCATCATCGGTTCGTTGACAGGAGGAGCGCATATCTGGGGGTACTATCCCGGTAAAATCTGGTCACAGCTCATCTGCTATATCCTGCTTATCCCGGTGGAGGTGCATGGAAGGGAGAAACTGCACAAACATACTTCTTACGTGTTTGTGCCCAATCACCAAGGTTCCTTCGATATATTCCTGATATACGGATTCCTGGGACGGAACTTCAAATGGATGATGAAGAAGAGCCTGCGTAAAATCCCGTTTGTCGGTAAGGCATGCGAAAGCGCAGGACATATCTTCGTCGACCGTTCCAGCCCCAAGAAGGTGCTTGCCACCATGCGGCAGGCAGAATCGTCTTTGAAAGACGGCGTGTCACTGGTAGTTTTCCCCGAAGGGGCACGTACCTTCACGGGACACATGGGTTACTTCAAAAGAGGCGCTTTCCAGCTGGCGGATGAGCTGCAACTGGAAGTGGTGCCCGTCACGATAGACGGCTCGTTCGAGATTCTTCCACGTACCGGAAAGTGGATACACCGCCACCGGATGATACTGACCATCCATGAGCCTATTCCTCCCAAAGGGAAAGGGGCAGAAAACATCAAGGCAAGCATGAACGAGGCTTATGCGGCAGTGGAGAGCGCATTGCCGCATAAGTATAAAGGGATGGTGAAGAACGAAGACCAGGACAGATAAAAGCATAATGATAAACGGGAATGCCTGAATATCTTGATAGGATATTCAGGCATTCCCGTTTATCATTATGCTCATTCTTATTTATTTCTGTCCTCCTGCAGAAGCATTTTGCTTCATGCGTTTCTGCTCTTCAATCAACTGCATGTTTTCCTTCGCCTTCGTAAGGTAATCCTTCACCAGTTTGTCTTCTTTAAAAGACAAGGGAGCAGTCCTCATGATGTCCTCAATCTGCGGAGTCATCACCGGATAGGGCAACGTGCTGCACATCATCATAAATACGCTTGGTCCCAGCACGTTCTCAAAGTTATCTACGATGAACTGACGGACGTAGTCGTTCATCTCCTTCACAAGTGTTTCGCCCTCCTTTGCCAACTGTCCATGCACATCATCCAGATTGACACCGTCCAGCACCATACGCGCCTCTTTCCGCTCCAGCTCCTCTATCTTCACTTCCAAGGAATTGCGTTTGTCTATAAACTCATACAGTTTGTCATTCAAAGGAGTCCCTTTGGCAATCAACTGGGTATTGGAGATGGAAATCACAATCTTACCGTCTTCCAGCACCAAAGGCATAATACCCTCGTGGTCCATATAAAGAGTCACCATCATCACGGAATCGGCCCGCCCCTTCATCTTGAAATGTCCATGGATGACCTCTGCCGAGTCAACGTTCACCCATTGTCCGTCCTGAAGCGTCTTGAGAAACAACATCTTTCCGTCAAGGCTGGCCACCGAAGAACTGCCCTCTATCTTATACTTGCGGTTGCAAGAAGTAAAAAGCACAAGCAAGAGCAAAAAGGGCAAAATGCGGTTCACACTCATTCTAATCATGCAAGAAACTATTTTTGAATTACACCCGGCAAAGGTATTAATATTCCTTATAAACCAAATAGAAAGAAAGGATTTTTCATTCGGTTTACGTATTTTTGCACAAATATAAATTATAAAACATAAAGGAAATACACATGTCAACCTATGCACCTTTTGCTAAACCGCTCTACGTAATGCTGAAACCGGTAGGTGCGGTATGCAACCTGGCATGCGATTATTGCTATTATCTGGAGAAATCCAAACTATATAGAGATAACCCCAAGCATGTAATGAGCGAGGAACTTCTGGAAAAGTTCATCGAGGAGTACATCAACTCACAGACTATGCCCCA
Source organism: Bacteroides muris (ex Fokt et al. 2023) (assembly GCF_024704895.1). NCBI lineage: Bacteria > Pseudomonadati > Bacteroidota > Bacteroidia > Bacteroidales > Bacteroidaceae > Bacteroides > Bacteroides muris (ex Fokt et al. 2023). Next base: position 21,482 of record NZ_JAMZEE010000007.1, read on the forward strand.
GGTATTGTTCACTTGGCACGGCGGAGAGACACTGATGCGTCCGCTCTCTTTCTACAAACGAGCCATGGAACTGCAAAGGAAATACGCCAACGGACGCACCATCGACAACTGTATACAGACCAACGGCACGTTGCTCACCGACGAATGGTGCCGGTTCTTCAAGGAGAACAACTGGCTGGTGGGTGTCTCCATAGACGGGCCGCAGGAGTTCCATGACGAATACCGGAAGAACAAGCAGGGCAAGCCCTCTTTCGTCAAGGTGATGCAGGGCATCAACCTGCTGAAAAAGCACGGTGTGGAATGGAACGGAATGGCAGTGGTCAATGACTACAACGCCGACTATCCGCTGGATTTCTATAACTTCTTCAAGGAGATAGGATGCCATTATATCCAGTTTGCCCCCATCGTGGAGCGCATTGCCCCCCACGAGGACGGACGCCATCTTGCCTCTCTGGCAGACAAGGAAAAGAACACACAGCTGGCGGACTTTTCCGTCACTCCGGAACAATGGGGAGATTTTCTCTGCACCTTGTTCGACGAATGGGTGAAGCAAGATGTGGGCACTTACTACATACAGCTGTTCGACTCTACCCTTGCCAACTGGATAGGCGAACAGCCGGGTGTCTGTTCCATGGCAAAGACTTGCGGACATGCAGGTGTCATGGAGTTCAACGGAGACATATATACGTGCGACCATTTTGTTTTCCCCGAATACAAGCTGGGCAATATCCATCAGCACACACTGGTGGAGATGATGTACGGCGAACGGCAACAAGCTTTCGGGCTGATGAAGCAGCAATCACTCCCCACTCAATGCAAGGAATGCGAATGGCTGTTTGCCTGCAACGGCGAATGTCCCAAGAACCGTTTTGCACGCACAGCCGACGGGGAGCCGGGGCTGAACTACCTTTGTGCAGGATATCATAAATTCTTCAGTCATGTGGCCCCATACATGGACTTCATGAAGAACGAGCTGATGAACCGGCGCCCGCCTGCAAATATTATGGAAGCAATAAGAAACAACGCCATAAAGCCATAAGACAACAGCAATGGCAATGAAAATCAGGAACATTACTTAACTATTGATTATATGAAGATTACATTTAAGAAAGGTTTACTCGCGGCTGTTGCCGCACTGACAGTCTGCACTGCACGTGCAGACGAAGGAATGTGGTTGCTGCAACTGATGAAGCAGCAGAACTCCATCGACATGATGAAAAAGCAAGGACTGAAGCTGGAGGCTGATGACCTTTACAATCCCAACGGTGTGTCACTGAAGGATGCCGTAGGTATCTTTGGCGGTGGCTGTACCGGCGAAATCATCTCTCCGGAAGGTCTGATTCTGACCAATCACCACTGCGGATATGGTGCCATACAGCAGCACAGCAGCGTAGAACACGATTATCTGACAGATGGTTTCTGGGCTATGAACCGTAGTGAGGAACTGCCCACCCCGGGACTGAAATTCCGCTTCGTACATCGCATTGTAGACATCACCGACCTTGTCAACGCTAAGATAAAGGCAGGTGAAGTGACAGAAACCGATGCGCTGACTTATCCCTTCCTCAGCAAACTGGCAAAGGGAGAGCTGGAAAAGAGCGACTTGAAGGGCAAACCCGGCATTGAAGTGCGCGCACTCCCCTTCTATGCGGGAAACAAATTCTATATGTTCTACTATAAGGTATACAGCGACGTGCGTATGGTTGCCGCCCCTCCCTCCTCGGTAGGCAAGTTCGGTGGTGAAACCGACAACTGGATGTGGCCGCGTCACACGGGCGACTTCTCCATGTTCCGCATCTATGCCGATGCCAACGGAGAGCCGGCTGAGTACAATGCGAACAACGTACCCCTGAAAACGCCGAAGTTCCTGCCCATATCCATCAAAGGCCTGAACGAAGGCGACTACGCCATGATTATGGGTTTCCCCGGCAGCACAGAACGCTACCTCACCCAGAGCGAAGTGAAGCAACGCATGAACGCCGTGAACCAAGCGATGATTGACATGCGCGGCGTACGCCTCGAAGTGCTTCGCAAGTATATGGATGCCAGCGACAAGACCCGCATCCAGTACGCCAGCAAGTTTGCCGGAAGCAGTAACTACTGGAAGAACTCCATTGGTATGAACAAGGCAATCATCGACAATGACGTGTTGGGCGCCAAAGCCGAAATCGAGAAAAAGTATGCCGCCTTTGCCCAAGGAAAACCCGAATACGAGGGTGTGGTAGAGAAAATTGACGCCATCATCGAGAAAAGCACCCCCACGCTGCGCCAGCTCTACTATACCAACGAAGCATTGCGCGGTGCTATCGAATTCGGCAGTACCTACCTTATCATGGACAACATAAAAAAAGCGCTCAAAGAGAAAAACGACTCATTGCTGCAAGCTTCGAAAAAGCAGTTGGAAAATGCATACGATGGCATCCACAATAAAGACTACGACCACGAAGTGGACCGCGCCGTAGCCAAAGCCATTCTGCCCGCCCTTGCCAAGGCGCTGAACGCCGACGAGCTGCCCTCCTTCTACCAAACCATCAACGAAGAGTTCAAGGGCGACTACAACGCATACGTAGACAACATTTACGACAACTCCATCCTCTCCAACCGCAAGAACCTGGACAAGTTCCTGGCAAAGCCCACCGTGAAAGCCATCGAGAAAGACCCTGCTACGGCTTACTCACTCTCCAAGAACGAGAAACTGCAGGAACTCGGAAAGAAATACATGGAACTGGGAAGCGGAATGGAACTGCTCCACAAGGCCTACATTCGCGGCTTGGGCGAAATGAAACAGCCCGTCCCCTCCTATCCGGATGCCAACTTCACCATGCGCCTGACTTACGGTAACGTAAAATCATACAGCCCGCGCGATGCCGTACACTACAACTACTATACCACCGCCGACGGTATCCTTGAAAAAGAGAATCCCGAAAACCGCGAGTTCGTGGTACCCGCCAAGCTGAAAGAACTGATCCAGAAGAAGGACTTCGGACGCTACGCCATGAAGGACGGCATCATGCCGGTTTGTTTCCTCACCACGAACGACATCACCGGCGGCAACTCCGGCAGCCCCGTCATCAACGGCGAAGGCCAGCTCATCGGATGTGCCTTCGATGGCAACTGGGAGTCATTGAGCGGTGACATCAACTTCGACAACAACCTGCAACGTTGCATCGCACTGGATATACGCTACGTGCTCTTCATCCTCGACAAGCTGGGCAACTGCGGACATTTGATAAACGAAATGAACATCGTAGAATAAATAAAAGCCTCTGAGAAATTACTCCCCATACTGAATGGCATTCACTATACGACTGAATAGTACCCCTCTCAGATGCTCTTCTAACGCATATCATCATGAAAAGAATCCTATTATCATTATTTATTACATCTGCCTTTGCCACGGTTCACGCCGACGAAGGGATGTGGATGCTCACCGACCTACAAAAGCAGAACGAAGTAGCCATGACGGAACTCGGACTGCTCATCCCCACCAACCAAATCTACAATCCCGACGGCATTGCCCTGAAGGATGCCGTGGTGCATTTCGGCGGCGGATGTACCGGTGAAGTCATCTCTGCCGAAGGCCTGGTACTGACCAACCACCACTGCGGCTATGGCGCCATACAGCAACATAGCTCGGTGGAACATGACTACCTGACCGACGGTTTCTGGGCCATGTCGCGCGAAGAGGAGCTTCCCTGCAAGGGACTCACCGTCACCTACATCGACCAGATACTGGACGTGACAGACTACGTAAACGAACAACTAAAAACCGACGACGACCCGAACGGCACCAATTATCTGTCTCCCAAATACCTGAAGACAGTAGCCGACCGCTTCGCTCAGGCCGAAGGCATCGCCTTGACGCTCGGTCGCAAACTGGAACTGAAAGCCTTCTACGGTGGAAACAGATATTATCTGTTCGTAAAAACCACCTATAGCGACATCCGCATGGTAGGTGCTCCCCCCTCCTCCATCGGCAAATTCGGAGCAGACACCGACAACTGGATGTGGCCCCGCCACACGGGAGATTTCTCCATGTTCCGCATTTATGCCGACAAAGACGGGAAACCCGCCGTTTACAGCAAAGACAACGTCCCCCTGAAAGTGAAGAAACATCTCACCATCAGCCTTGACGGCTATCGCGAGGGCGACTTTACCTTCGTCATGGGATTCCCCGGACGCAACTGGCGCTACATGATTTCCGACGAGGTGGAAGAGCGTATGCAAACCACCAACTTCATGCGCCACCACGTGCGCGACGTACGCCAGAAAGCCCTAATGAAGCAGATGCTGAAAGACGATGCCGTACGCATCCACTACGCCAGCAAGTATGCTTCTTCCGCCAACTACTGGAAAAACGCCATCGGTATGAACGAGGGGCTCGTCCGTCTGAAAGTATTGGACACCAAACGTGCACAACAAGAGGCACTCCTGGCACGCGGCCGCTCGCTGAACGACAATAGCTATCAGCAGGCATTCGACCAGATACGCACCATCGTAAAGCAACGCCGTCCGGCGCTCTACCACCAGCAGGCCATCCAGGAAGCGCTGGTGACGGGACTCGATTTCATGCGTCTCCCCAGCACCGCAGGACTGGTAGCTGCCTTGAAGAACAAGGACAAGGCAGCCATCGAAGCAGCCAAAGACAGCCTCCAGAAGGCAGCCGACCGCTACTTCGCCTCTGTCCCCTTCCCCGAAGTGGAACGTATCGTCGGCAAGGAAATGCTGAAAACCTATATGAAGTATATCCCTGCCGAACAACGCATCGGTATTTTCCAAATCATAGACAAGCGCTTCAAGGGCAACAGCGACGCTTTCATCGACGCCTGCTTCGAGCACTCCATCTTCGGCAACAAGGAGAACTTTGCCAAGTTCATCCGCAAGCCCAGCCTCTACAAGATTAATACCGATTGGATGGTCTTGCTGAAATATTCCATCACCGACGGCCTGCTTCAGACCTCCATTGCCATGATGGATGCCAACAAGAACTACAATGCCGCCCACAAGGTATGGGTAAAGGGCATGATGGACATGAAGCTTGCCAACGGCCGGCCCATCTACCCGGATGCCAACTCCACCCTGCGCCTGACCTACGGAAAAGTGCTTCCCTACACTCCGGCAGATGGTGTGAAATATGATTACTACACCACTCTGAAAGGAGCCATGGAGAAGGAAGACCCTGATAACTGGGAGTTCGTTGTTCCTGCCAAACTGAAACAGCTGTACCAGGCAAAGGATTTCGGACGTTATGCCATGCCGAACGGCGAGATGCCCGTCTGCTTCATTGTCAACACAGACAATACCGGTGGAAACTCCGGCAGCCCCGTGTTCAATGCCAAAGGAGAACTAATAGGTACCGGCTTTGACCGCAATTACGAGGGCCTGACTGGCGACATTGCCTTCCGTCCGTCCTCCCAACGAGCAGCATGTGTAGACATCCGCTACACCTTGTTCATCATCGACAAGTATGCGGGAGCTTCGCATCTCATTGAAGAGATGACGATTAAATGATAATTTAGCGAACAAATCCTCCTCCCATTTTGTTATAAATACAAATAAATAAAATAGAAAGGGAAATATTATGGAAAAATTTGAAGAATTGATACAATCAGAGAAGCCCGTTTTAGTTGATTTCTTTGCAACCTGGTGTGGCCCGTGCAAGGCCATGCATCCGGTACTGGAAGAGCTTAAAAACGAAATAGGAGATGCCGCCCGTATCGCCAAAATAGATGTAGACCAGCACGAAGAACTTGCTGCCCGCTACCGCATACAAGCTGTACCGACATTTATCGTATTCAAGAAAGGTGAAGCCGTATGGCGCCATTCGGGTGTCATCAGCGGCAAGGATTTGAAAGCCGTTATAGAACAAAACTCTTAAAAAGAAGAAATGAAGAAGATTATAACAATGACCATCCTTGTGCTCTCCAGCATGCTGGCCTACGCTCAAACAAGCGGAGAGGTTGTCGTCATGAACAAAGCCATGTTTATCAAGAATGTGTTCGACTATGAGAAATCCCAGGACTGGAAATACAAGGGAAGCAAGCCTGCCATCATAGACTTATATGCCGACTGGTGCGGACCTTGCCGCAGGGTGGCTCCCATTATGAAGGAACTGGCCAAAGAGTATGCCGACAAAATCATTATCTACAAGGTCAATGTGGATAAGGAAAAGGAATTGGCTGCATTGTTCAATGCAACAAGCATCCCTCTTTTTGTATTCATCCCCATGGACGGAGAGCCTCAGCTCTTCCGCGGAGCAGCCGACAAGGCTACCTACAAAAAGGCGATTGACGACTTCTTACTGAAAACAGAATAGTTCAGAATAGAAATAAAAAACTCCTGACCACCCTACAAAAGGCAAGTCAGGAGTTTTTTATTGTATTCTACGCACTCAAAGCACAATAGGTATCTCTCTCCATTCTCCCCCGTGCAGTTCCATCACCGATTCATATCCGGCCTCCCTCAAGGCACGCAAGGCTTCGAGACGTCCGCTGTTTATCCGTTCCGGATAGTGCGAATCACTGTTTACCTGTACGCGTATACCCAAGTCGTGCAGATAAGAGAAGTATCGCTCATTGGGATAGAAAGTACCCAGGTCATGACAGGCTTTGGTGTTGACTTCTACCTGATAGCCGCGACGGGCAATATCTGCGAAGTACGCCCTGACCAGCTCGTCGTACCAAGGCTCGTCCAGCAATCCCGGGCGATAGCATGCCGCATTGTAGTGCATCTTATCGGCATGACCCACAATATCGAAACCTCCCAGCTCGAGCATTCTCATCAACCGGCCGTAATAGAGACGGACCACATGCTCCAAATCACCGCAGAAATGTCCGTCTATAATGGTCTTAAAGGTATCCGCAGGTACATCTACATCCACCACTTCCCCTTTGTCATTGTAGAGAAGATGTACAGAACCGATACGGTAGTCCAACGGCAATTCCCTGAAACGGGCGATGGACGGATTACTCGCTTCATTCAGATAATCAATCTCCAGACCGATATACAGTTCGATACGTCCGGCATACTTCTCCTTCAGACGGTGGAATTCAGACAGATAATCGTCCATCCTATCCCACTCCATAGTCCATGCCGTAGAAAAAGGCAATGGAGCATGCGATGAAAAGCCGTATGATGTAAAGCCTTCACTCAATGCAAAACGCACAAAGTCCTCCATGCCGGCACGTCCGTCGCAAAAAAGACTATGACTATGATAGTTCGTCAGATTTCTCACTTTCCCAATTCTATAAAATTTTTAATTCTCAATCTCAGGCTTCAGTTCGATTCGATCTCGCTCAACTCCAGCCAGCGCAATGTCTTTTCGTCAATCAAGTCCGACAATTCCGGCAAACGCTTCGACTTCTCCGTCAGTTCGTCCACAGACAAAGTACCGCTGCACAAAGCTTCTTCAATCGCTTTCTTTTCGGTTTCCAGGTCGGCTATCTCTTGTTCCAATTGCTCAAACTCGCGCTTTTCCTTGAAAGACATGCGGCGCTTCTCGTTCAGACGCACCTTCACCGTCTTGTCCTCCTGAGTCTTGGCGGCTGTTTTCTCTTTTTCCTTCTCCTGATGGGCTTTCGCATCTTTCCAGTCGCGGTATTGTGTATAGTTGCCGGGAAAGTCGCGAATGTCTCCTTGTCCGTTGAACACCAACAGATGGTCTACCACCTTGTCCATGAAATACCGGTCGTGGCTCACCACCATCACACACCCTTTGAAGTGCTGCAAATACTCTTCCAGCACATTCAGCGTCACGATATCAAGGTCATTGGTCGGCTCATCCAGCACCAAGAAGTTGGGATTGCGCATCAGAACCGTACACAGATAGAGGCGGCGGCGTTCTCCCCCACTCAACTTGTAGACATAGCTGTGCTGTGTCTCGGGAGTAAATAGGAAATGTTGCAGGAATTGCGATGCCGTCAGCTTCTTGCCGTTGCCCAGTTCTATGACTTCGGCAATGTCCTGCACTACATCAATCACTTTCATCTGTTCGTCAAACTGCAAGCCGTCCTGCGAATAGTAACCGAAGCGGACTGTCTCGCCAATATCCAGCGTACCGCTGTCTGCCTGCTCCAACCCCATCAGTATCTTGATGAAGGTCGACTTGCCCGTACCATTGTTCCCAACGATACCCATTTTTTCGTAACGGGAGAAGATATAAGAGAAATCATCCAGAATCTTCAAGTCACCAAAAGATTTGTACAGATGGTCTGCCTCGAATATCTTACTGCCTATATAGGAGGCCTTAACATCCAGCTTTACATTGTCGTTATTGAAACGCTGCTTTGCCACCTTCTCCAGCTCATAAAAAGCCTCTTCGCGATAACGCGCCTTGTGTCCGCGGGCTTGCGGCATGCGGCGCATCCACTCCAGCTCCGTGCGATAGAGGTTGTTGGCACGCTCTATCTCCACAGTCTTGGCCTCGATACGCTCCTGGCGCTTCTCCAGATAATAACTGTAATTGCCTTTATATTGATAAATCTGCCGGTTGTCTATCTCTACGATTTCGGAGCATACGCGGTCGAGGAAATAACGGTCGTGCGTCACCATCAACAAGCTGAGGTTATTCCGGCGGAGATATTCCTCCAGCCACTCCGTCATATCAAGGTCGAGGTGGTTGGTAGGCTCGTCCAGTATCAGCAAATCGGGTTCAGTGATAAGAGTATTGGCAAGTGCCACACGCTTCAACTGCCCGCCGGAGAGATGTTTTACGTGCTGGCTGAAATCACGTATCTTAAGCTGAGATAGAATCTGCTTCGCCTTCTGCTCGTACTCCCAAGCCTTTTCATGGTCCATACGCACCAGAATTTCGTCCAGGCCGGGATGCCCCTCCGTCTCCATGCAACGTTCATACTCCTTGATTAGCTCGACAGTACTGTTGCCATGATGGAAGCACGCTTCGAGCACGGTCAGCTCTTCGGGATATTGCGGATCTTGCTCCAGATAACCCACACGCAAGTCACGGCGAAAGGAAATGGTGCCGTTGTCATACCCTTCCTTACCGGAAAGGATATTGAGCAACGTCGTCTTGCCACTGCCGTTCTTGGCTATCAGTCCGACACGCTGCCCCTCGGACAAGCCCAAAGAAATATTTTCGAATAGTACCAAGTCACCGAACGACTTGGTCAGGTTTTCCACCTGAAGGATTGAATTTACTGCTGCCAATGCTTTAATAGTTGAAAAATGAAAATTGAAAATTGAAAGTTGAAAGTTGAAAATCACAGTACCGAGATAACCGGACCTTAGAACAAGGAGCTGTATATCTCCGGCAGATTCACTTTACCTCCTGCCTTTACTTTGCTCCAAACCAGCTTCATGGGGTCTATCCATTCACCGGTAGACGTGTTCAGCAATATGGGCGCTTCCCGGTTTCCATCCACCAAGGTACGCCACTCCATACCATCCACTTCATTGGCGAAAATAACACAAAGTACGATGCCAAGAGCCAGCCATGTATCCTTCTTCTTAGGGCTGATGTCACTTTCTTCCATAATCTGCTGCATCTTGGCAATGTCTTCTTCCGCTCCTTGAAAATCCTTCTTCAATAACTCTTTTACAGTAGTATCCACCCACTCGTATGCTTCATTAATCTGATAGATTTCCGAAAGCCGCACCGGAATTATCTCCGCCGGATACTTCACTCCATCCTTACGCGTTTCCAGCGAAGCGATAATCTTCTCCGCTTCTGCAACCGGCTCTCCTTTCTTCACCGTAAACGAGCATTCAAAGGCAACTTCATCCACGCCCGTTATCCATAAATGGGAAGTATAGTACGCACCTTCTTCCTCGAACATCTCCTTGCTATATGCGCATTCCAGCCGGCCTATCCTGACCGGAGTGGCAGAGGAGTTTTCCCGTAACTCTTGCTTCACCGAGTCCTTGCCGTATGTAGCATTCCCTTTGAAAGCCGAAATGCGAAAATTACCGGTCCACTCATTGGGGTTATAAAAAAGGAAAGAGCCTTCCCCGTCCTCGAATTCATTCCAGTCTGCCGGATAAGTCATGGAAAACCATGCTCCCGGAGAGATAAATTTCTTGCTTTGTTCCATATATAGACTAATCTTTGCAAAGACAGTTCATACCATCTCAGCTATTTCTCGCAAAGATAGTACAAACTGAATGCAAAATAAAATGAACTTGTCCATTTTTTATGCTGAGGTGCAACCTATCTTCGCTTTTAGGGCAAAAGTAACATTACCGCCGTTGATATGCAAACAAACGAAAACCGAGTAGGAGGAACGGGATTAATTCCCGTTCCGACCTCTCACACCACCGTACGTGCCGTTCGGCATACGGCGGTTCCCTAATTAACCTTTAAACACAGGATGATAGTACATCTTAAAAGTAGGGTAACCAGCCCGAAGCAAACGCTCATCCGACAAAGCCGCTTGTACAGTGGGATGACTTGCCATTCGCCAGTATTTCTTACGACAAAAGGCAGCCATTCGCACACGGTTCCCATCGGGAATAAGCTTCTTCAGATTTCGATACCGGGTTCAGACTCGTTTCCAAGACTTCCAAATGCACATCCGTATGCGATGACGGAGCCAACCGTCCCATTCCTTTATCCTACTTTTGAGACCTGCCAACTTAAAATAGTTGAGCCAACCACGGATATACCAAGTCAAACGTTGTTTACGATATTCGTAGCTCCAGCCGTTATTACGGCTGGTGAGTTCACGTATCTTACTCTTCATCTTCTTGACACTATCGACATGGATGTAGAATTGGCATTTGACATTACTACGACCAAAGGCATAGGAAAGGAATTTGATGTCACGCATATAAGCGACATGGGGTTTCTCCTTATTCACCTTTAGAAAAAGTTTCGTTTCAATAAAGGGAAGCAGATTATCCAATGTACGCTGGGCGGAACGACGGCTTTTACAAAAGATGACCAGGGCATCAGCATACCGAACGAACAAATGCCCACGTTTCTCCAGTTCCTTGTCCAACTCATTAAGCATTATATTGCTTGACAAGGGACTCAATGGACTACCCTGAGGAACTCCGGCTGAACTGTCCTCTTTCTTGCCTCCTATAAGTACACCGGAGTTCAGATATTTATGAATCAGAGAAATGACACGACCGTCTTTGATGGTACGTGACAGGATTTCTATCAACTTACTATGGCAGACTGTATCAAAGAATTTCTCCAAATCCATATCGACCGTGAACACATAACCGGCAGAGATATATTCGCCACATTTTAATAACGCATCATGAGCACTACGATGAGGGCGGAAACCATAGCTGGTTGGTGAAAATTGAGGTTCATAAAGAGGTTGAAGCACTTGTGAGATGGCTTGCTGAATCAAACGGTCAACCACCGTGGGAATACCCAAGTTACGTGTCTTCCCATTCGATTTGGGAATCTCCACACGACGCACGGGGTTCGGATGGTATTTACCATCATAAATGGAAGTTATTAGTTTATCCTTGTGGCAACGAAGATAAGGAAGCAACTCATCCACTTCCATACGGTCAATGCCGCCACTACCCTTGTTACTCTTTACCTGTTTATAAGCAAGGTTTAAATTAGAAGGGGAAAGAATATATTCCAATAACTCTCCTTTTTCCTGTTTAATGGCTGTAAGATGATTTTCAGTTATCCCCATGAAAGTCTGCATACCAATCATGACTTCAGGTTCCACCCTCTGCGCCGATTGGTCGGATAGAGTTTCTATGTTCTGCTTTCTTCCCCTCATAAGGTAACATTCAGGTATCTTACGTAATTAAGGTTCAGCCCTTCCCCATTATGGTGAGTGACAGGTACTATGGCTTCTGCTGACTTCTCACGACAAATCTTGTTTCAACCAGATACAGTGGGGTTGTACCTGTCCGTGAGACCTCCCCAGATAAGAACGTACGCTTTCATCTCATATGCCCTCTGATTCTACTATATCGGGATTCGGATAGTTATAGGACTTTGTTTTGTTTGGCAAACTTGTCCTCCAAATATAGCCTTATAATCAGTTTCTGTTCGTAGAGCCGAGAGTTTGCCGCAAGCTTCCTTCAAATCCCTCCTCGCGAAGGACACCCTTGCCTTGGGCTAACGATTCCCACTATCAGGGCTCGTTCGGGACTTACACCCTATAGCGCACGCACATGCTGGGCGTACCGAAAAACAGCCGATTCTCACGAACCGGCTGTTTCAATCATCATCTATGAATGAAGACCTTTTAGAGTCTTCAATATATCAAAATTGTACTACAATTTCTGTATATCCAGTACCAATATTATAACCAGACTCATCATAGACTGTACAATAAACACCCAAAAGCGAAAATTGTGTTTTATTCAGATGGGTTATAGTTATTGAACTACCAGAGGTGGAATAGCTAAAATTCGCTTCTACATTATTTTGCTCAAAATCCCAGACATAAGTATAAGAAGGGTTATCGGGATATGCTCCCAAGTGAGTTGTTTCACCCGGACGAATATCTATTTTCCCTCGTATAGACACTTCACTATTCACTTGCCCTACTATCGGCAATATCGCCAACAATACAGAAATCAATACAGCCTTCATAAATTCACATGTATAAAATTAAACATTCTTGTTTATTCTTGAGTAGAGTCCCACCAAACATTAATGGTAAACGCATCATCTTCCGTATTCCACATATCAGACGATGTATTTGCTCCCGGCACTTCCGAACCGATAGCCTTCAAGTTAGCGGCATTGTAATTAAACTCATGAGAGCACTGCATCCATCTGCGGTAATGCTTACCGGCAGGAATCTTCTTCAGCCCATTTTCATTAATGTCATGGTAGGCCGGTATTCCCCAACCAAAAAAGATTTCCGAATCAAAATCATAACGGCGCATATCATTCCAGATTTCCATGGAGAAGTGCAACGCAATACGCTTCTGAGTCATAATCTTGCCTAAACTCAAATCTGCGGAAGTACCGATGCCACTTGCCAAGAATTTGTCAATGTCAGTTTGCTCCATTGGAGTAAACGACGGACAAGCCTTCAATGAAGCATCTTCCGTACACCAAACATTCAGTTTCTCATTCATGCACTCTATACTTGCCTTTACCCCTTCTTTATAAGCTGTAAACGCACCATTTTTGTCTCCTTGTTTAAATAAGACTTCGGCCTTAATGAAACAAGCCTCTGCATACGTTCCCACATAAGTAGGCGAAGAAACGCGTGTATAGAACGAACCTGATTCCTTGGAAGCGTCTGTACCATCTCGCCTATACAACAAATCCTGTTTACCCTGATACCCCTTGCACCAACTGGTACCTTCCACATAAACCGTATCTCCTTTGCGTGCTTCAGAATCAGAATCAATCCACCAGCCACCTTTCGCTTTGTCAAATCCTGCTCTCAACGGTCCACCCACCAAGTTTGGAGAGTCACCGGAAACCATATCCACGCCCAATGAACGTCTCCATCCATCCTTAAACTTAATCCCTGCCGGCGAATTCGCTGATTTCTGAGACCATGCCCAAGGGATTATCTTGTCCGCACGCGGGTCTTCCACTCCCAAACCGGCAAAGTTTGTCAGGTTATCGTAAAGCATTTTAGTCACCATATAGCCACTATTCATGCCGCATATCGAAAAGAGCGGAGAATAATCTACCGGTTCATTCCAACCTAAATCATCGTGTTTAGGACCGTTGTCATCCGTATGGTTGATAATGGTATTGTCTGCATTACTCTGTTGAGCCTTTGCCAAACAAGCCAATATTTCATCCGCATCATACTTACCTTCTTTATAACTTCCGGCAGCTTTCTTTGATAATTTATTGCAATAACGAGCTTTCAGCAGATAGGCAAGTTTTAACCATTTATTCACATCACCGCTATTCCAGAAATCACCCTCTGCCAATGAAGGGACTGACGGTTCTTGTGTCTTTTGCAGATGCTCGATGCCCTCATCCAACTCGCTCAGGCATCCCAGATAAATGGTCTTTCCATTGTCATAGGCAGGAGTTTCATCCTCTCCCAAAGCATAGGTATAGGGCATTTCTCCATATATATCCGTCATCAGCATAAAGCCGTAGGCACGAATCACCTTTGCCACGCCCACATAATGCCAGGCACCTGCCGCCATAGCCTTCTTATACATATCCTCAATGTTGCATCCGGCTCCTACAAACCACCATTGGTAAGGAGTGGTTGAAGGCCCCTTATCATATTTCCAAGCAGGTGCCCAACAAGACATACTCCAATAATCCCCTCCATTGTAATTTCTTGTCCAGTCGCCCATAGACATGGACGAACGCCAGGCTCCAATCTGGTTGGCATGGTTCGTATAGAACTCAATGTGCGGCAAACGGGTTTGAAAAGTAGCACTCTCCGATGATGGATTTTCCGGATCGACGTTGCAATCCAACCAATCACTACATGAGGTAAACGCAAGTGTCAACAAACTTACCCCACCCAATAAAAATGTTCTTATATCTTTCATACAATTTTCTTTTTAGTATTCCGAAATATGTTAGAATGTCAAGTTCAACCCAAAGGACATACCCGACGTAGCAGGAACGCCACAGTAGTCAAAACCGACAGAAGAGGAGCCTCCCACACCGGCACCGGCAGCAGCCACTTCAGGATCACCGTCATAATTGGTGAACAGCAACAGGTTGGTGGCAGCAACAGATACAGAAGCCCGCTTTACAAATCCCACTCTTTGCAACCACTTTTTCGGGAAATCATAAGAGAGAGAAACAGAACGAAGTCTCAATGAATTGACTTCAGTAATATAGTTCCGTGTATTCTTCGGATAATAGGTCTGATAATAATCCTTTATGATATTATAGCCACTCTTTTCCACTCCATTAAAGACATAAGTCTTATCCGCTTCCCAAGTATGACTCACGGCATTACCTTCTGCATCCACTCCTTCCACAGTCAAAGGACGATTACGCACATCGCCTGAAAAACGGCTCACGCCTGAATTATCCATTGCATAGCGAGTGCCATTGATAACATCACCACCCACACGGAACTCCCACAACATATTGAAAGTAAATCCTTTCCAGGTCAATGTATTATTCAGACCACCCGTAAATTTTGCTTCACGATTACCTACAGCAGAAAGTGCAGAATCATAAGTAGGCATTCCATTCTCATCCAAAATAAGTTTTCCGTCTTCATTTCTCTTCCATTTTGTACCGGCAATAGCCATAAAATCACCGCCATTGAAAGAAGCAGCCTGTGCACCGGCATACTGAACATCCGTAACATACATTACGTCCATGCCATCAGGAAGTCCATCCAAAGTACCTCGGTTACCGGCCATATTGAACCCAACTTCCCAACTCAAGTCTTTGGTCTGCACAGGAATACCAGAAATGCTCAGCTCCATACCTTTGTTATATACATTACCGGCATTGATGGAACAGAATATGTAACCAGTGGATTGAGGACCACGCGGAGAAAGAATCTGATTATAAGAATCATTGGTATAATAAGCATAATCTATGTGCAAACGATTCTTGAAGAAGCTCAATTCAACGCCGATTTCTGTGGATTTCGTCATTTCAGGCTTCAAGTACGGATTTCCACGCGTCCAAGTATTACCAGCACCAACCAGACCGTTCAGGAAAGCTCCAACAGGCCAAAGTGCAGTAGCCGTCTCATATGCCCCCGTATCCTTACCCACTTTCGCCCAAGAAGCACGAATCTTGCCAAAATTAAGCACGCTGTCAGACATCCAACCTAACTTGTGCAACATCTCTGTAAATACAAATGACCCACTGACGGACGGATAAAAATAAGAACGATTCTCTATAGGTAGCGTAGAAGTCCAGTCGTTACGTCCGGAAACTGTCAGATACAACATATTGTTCCAAGAAGCGCGAAACTCTCCAAACAAGCCGACAAGCCTTTTCTTGGAGGCCCCGTGAGAAAAACGCTTCTCTGCATCTTTCGCATTGGCATAAGAGAAGAAATCGGGCACCGTAAAGTTGTATGCCATCATAGACACGCGGTCTGTCTTAGTCTCGTCAATAGTAGCCCCCAACAACAAGTTCAAGTCAAAATCTCCAAACCTCTTCGACATATTCGACATAAAATCATGAGACATATAGCGGAAGCGCATTGTATTGTCACTCATCATTCCATTCTGCCAGACTTGTTTGAGCACACCATTGGCCGCCAATCTGTTGGAAGCCGTTTGCGTATATTGGTCTAATCCTATTTTATAAGACAAAAACCACCATTTAGTAATATCAGCCTTTAAGCTAACCATACCGGTAAAGCGGTCCGTATCATCGAAAATACGGTTTTTATTCACAATCCAATAGGGATTGTCGTGTTCCTCCCATGGATCAAGACGGTCACCGAACATACGATAACGCGAACCGTCTTCATTCAAATAACGGGTCATATCGTCAAATGGAGACCAGTTGTAAACCCCGTACAAAGCCCCATTACCGGAAGAGCCATACAAACCGGCTCCGGTCAAGGTTCTATCGGTATGGGCATCAGAATAAGCAGCACTTGCATTAAATGTAAATATGCCTACTTTCTGCTCTCCGTTGAAACGGAAAGCATACTTCCGATAACCGGTTTCAGGTACGACACCTGCCTGGTCATAAAACGAACCGGACAAATAGAACTTACTATTCTTGCTACCTCCTGACACGCTGGCACTCTCATCGAAAACATTGCCAGTCTGAAAGAAATCACCTATATTGTCATACGTCTTCGCATTAGTTCTTTCACCCCAGGAAGTATAGGCAAAATCATTGAACGAAGTACCTGTATATTCCTTATTTGCTCCATAGAGGTCTTCCATAAATCCTCTGGCATATTCCGTCTGAACCTTCGGCAAATCCTTTACCCAAGAACTGGTAAACTTGGAATTTATATTCACTTCTACCATTCCTTCCTTACCTTGCTTCGTCGTAATCAGAATGACGCCATTGGCAGCACGCGAACCATAAAGAGCCGCAGCTGCAGGTCCTTTTAGAACAGACATGCTTTCAATATCTTCCGGGTTAATATCCATCAAACGATTGGAAGTAGTAGAAGCCGAACGCGTAGAACCGTCAAAAGCAGAATTACCTATCACTGATGATGAATTATCATAAATCAAACCGTCCACAACAAAAAGCGGCTGGTTATCCTTCCCTTCAGAACCTGATGTACCTCCTCTGAGAATAATCTGTGCACCTGCACCCGCAGCACCCGAGGACTGAGTGATATTCACACCAGCCACCTTACCCGAAAGGGAGGAAATCGGGTTGGCAGTTTTCACCTTCATCAATTCATCCGATTTCACATCTTCCATTGAATACCCCAAAGCCTTGCGCTCTTTCTTGATACCCATAGCCGTCACCACCACTTCGTCCAGCGCCTGAGAATCATCCTGCAACGTTACATTATAAGCGGTGGCATTCGTCACTTTTATTGTAACACTTTTGTACCCGATAAAAGACACCTCCAGTGTGCTACCCACCGGTGCTTCTACAGAAAATCTTCCGTCAATGTCCGTCACGGCACCCGTACCGGAACCTTTCACTAATACGCTGGCACCGATAATCGGCTCGCCTGCTGCATCTACAACTTTACCTGTGATTTTTTTTGCTTGCTGAGTACTCTGGGAACTTGGCACATTTTCGGCTGCATTTACCGAATAAGGTGCAGCCATCCCAAATAGTGCAAGCAACACTAATGATAAGCAATAATTTCTTTTCATAAGCTCTATTATTTGGATTTGTTTGCAAATATATAAATAAATTTAGCAATATCTAAATCTATTAAGCTAAAAAACACTAAATAAATATTAAAATATTTGGATTTGTACTTATACAATGCTTAAAACAAATATTTAACAATAACCACATTTATTATAAATATATCATATTGACTAACAAACAAGGCAATTTCTCGTCACAAACAACTATTTTATACACATACTCGATATATATGAAATATAAAAAAGACAAATTAGAGCAATAAGACATTCATCACCTCTTTTTTTTCGACACTATTACTCCAGGAAAACCGATAAAGCCCACTAAAAAAAGAAATCTAATTTCACACTTACAACAAATAATTAACCAAACAAATCTACAAATTATCCAAAAACAGTGTTCAACTATTAATTAGCACAGAAATCGATTACGACAGTTATTAACAATCCGTTAACAAAAGCAGATTCCTTCAACCCTACTTTCCTATCGGTTGTATTCTCCTCCTCACCTCTTTGGATATTTCCAGAAACATATAGTTCAGTTTACCGGAATGAATACCTTCTTTATTCTGGGTATACTTTTTATTGGCATACTCTTTAGACTTATCAAAGGTAATGCGTGACATCTGGTTCTGCGACTTTCCCACCATGGTAGAATCCAACTGTTCATCCGGAAAGAAATCATCCAAATCCACATCGCCTATCATGGTTGTTTCGAGGAAATTCATGTCGTTATGACTGGAGTCTGTATAGTATCCTACAAACATATGCCCTGGGGTACGCACCAATATGGGTTCTATATTTATGGCACGGAGCAAAGAAGCAAAAAGTACACTCCCATCCACACAATTGATTTGCGAGGACTCCAAAGCATCATCGAACGTACGCACACGCTGTGAAAAGACCACGTTGCTGGAAAGGCTTGTATTGGAGACCGAGCTATAACGGAACTTGCGCTTTTGCAACACATTCCACAAGGCATAAACCTGCTTGTCCACCACCTCGGCACCTCCCTGATAACCTAAAAAGCGATTGACAATACGCGTATCCAGCGCTTCACGCAGCAGCTTGTCAATCATAGGATTCTCCTCATTCACATAAGCTGCAAAAAAGATACCGGTATCATGGAACTTTGTACCGTTCGTGACATATCCCAACAGACACTCATTGATGCTGCGAACAGAAAAAGTGCGTACCCGCTGCCCAAAATCCTTCCCGTTCATCTCTACCATAACGGCCACACTGATGGGTTCCGCCTGGTTGTTGTTCTTCAAAGCTTCGTAATCCCATATGATATCAGGATAGATGATATACTCCGTACGCGGTTTTGCCAGTACGAACTCCGACACGGAACGGGAAAAGAACGGAGTCTCCGCAACCTCTACCCGCACCCGGCTGTAGGCATTCCTCGAACGGATGCGGACAGCAATGCATGACTTCGGATTGCCCACGTACATGGAATCCGCCGGCACGATGACCTGAGCGTCGGTAGTCGCCACCGAAAGGATGCTGGAAGGAAATATGTTGCCGCCCAGCTCATCCGCAATCTCAAAGTCCGAACGGAAAGGAACCGTATTCAGCCAGACAGAGCCGATTATCACCAAAAGCAGAGTTCCCACAATAACCGGCAAACGCCTCTTAGAGCAACTCTTGATGTACATAAGTTCTTTCATACAATTCAGTATTTACGAAGCAAAGATAATATTTTAATGGAACGGTCCTTTTAGAAACGCTTTTGATTTTCTTAGATAAACAAGAACTAAATGTAACCCAAATGTAACACTTGCTTCATCATTCCGTAACAATTTTACCTCACTTTTGCACTAAAGAAAGTAAAAATAGCCTGCACCTCAGCATAACTTTTCATATAAACATGAAAATTCTGCATTCGGATTGCACTATTTTTGCCAATAAAAAGAAATAAAGTTTAACTTTGTGACAAGAGAACTGTTTTACTCTTATCATACATAAACAACAAAGCAATGAATGATTACCGCATTTTAGTAGTGGACGACGAAGAGGATTTATGTGAAATTCTGAAGTTCAATCTTGAAAACGAAGGATATGAAGTAGATACGGCAAATTCTGCCGAAGAAGCGCTGAAGATGGACATCTGCAATTACAATCTTTTATTGCTGGATGTGATGATGGGAGAAATTTCCGGCTTCAAAATGGCAAGCATGTTGAAAAAGGACAAAGAAACGGCCCGGATACCCATCATCTTCATCACCGCCAAAGATACGGAAAACGACACGGTGACTGGTTTCAACCTGGGAGCGGACGACTACATATCCAAACCCTTCTCGCTGCGCGAAGTGGCGGCACGTGTCAAAGCCGTACTGAGACGCACCCGGCAAGGAGAAACGGAGCATGCACCGGAACAGATTTCCTACAAGACGCTGGTGCTGGACATCATCAAGAAAAAAGTCTGCATTGATGGCGAAGAGGCACCGCTCACCAAAAAGGAATTCGAGATTTTATTGCTGCTTTTGCAGAACAAAGGACGCGTATTCTCCCGCGAAGACATACTGAACCGCATCTGGAGCGACGAAGTATATGTGCTGGACCGCACCATCGACGTGAACATCACACGTCTGCGCAAGAAAATCGGAATTTATGGCAAATGCATCGTAACACGTTTGGGATATGGGTATTGCTTCGAAGCCGAATAATAAAGACAGGCACTTTCTGTCCTTCAGCCGGAAACTGTTTCTTTCCGTCATCTCATTGTTTCTAGCATTCGCCGCATGCTTCATTGCTTACCAATATCAGCGAGAGAAGGAATATAAAGTAGAGTTGCTGGACATGCAGCTGCAAGACTATAATGGCAGACTGCACCAAGAATTGCATCACCTCCCCGACAGTCTATGGACTTCCCTGCTGAACAGCTACATATCCAAACAGATGGACAAGGAACTGCGTGTCACGGTGGTAGACCTACACGGCAACGTACTGTTTGACAGCTCCCGGAACAATAACCACGACTTGGGCAATCACATCAAGCGGCCTGAAGTACAGAGAGCCCTGAAAAACGGCAAGGGATATGACATGCGGCGCATTTCGGAAACCACCGGCAAAACCTATTTTTATTCAGCCACAGTCTACGAAGACTACATCATCCGTTCGGCCTTGCCCTATAATGTCAACCTGATAAACAGCCTGGCTGCCGACCCACACTACATCTGGTTCACAGTCATCGTATCACTGCTGCTGATATTTATCTTCTACAGATTCACCTCCAAACTAGGCAGTGCCATCAATCATCTGCGCGAATTTGCCAAAAGAGCTGACAAAAACGAGCCTGTAGAAATAGATATACAAACGGCCTTCCCCCATAATGAACTTGGAGAGATTTCACAGCACATCATACAGATATACAAGCACCTGCGCGAAACGAAAGAGGCGCTTTACATCGAACGCGAAAAGCTCATCACCCACTTGCAGACCTCCCGCGAAGGACTGGGCGTATTCAACAGAGACAAAAAAGAGATATTGGTAAACAACCTATTCACCCAATACGGCAATCTGATTTCAGACTCCAACCTGCAAACTACCGAAGAGATATTCTCCATCTGCGAATTCCAGAAGATAACAGATTTCATCAACAAGGCTCAGAGACGCCCCTCCTACAACGAAGAACGAAGAATGTCCATCCACATCAACAAGAACGGACGCACCTTCATCGTGGAGTGCATCATCTTCCAAGACCTCAGCTTTGAAATCTCCATCAACGACATAACCCAAGAAGAGGAGCAAATACGACTGAAACGACAGTTGACCCAAAACATTGCCCACGAGCTGAAAACTCCCGTAAGCAGTATACAAGGTTATCTGGAAACTATCGTAAACAACGAAAACATTGCGCCTGAAAAAATGCAGGTCTTCCTGGAACGCTGTTACGCGCAAAGCAACCGCCTGAGCCGCCTACTACGCGACATATCCGTATTGACTCGTATGGACGAAGCCGCCAATATGATTGACATGGAAAAGGTAGACATCAGCATGCTGGTTGCAAACATCATCAACGAAGTGTCCCTGGAACTGGAACAGAAGCAAATCACCATTGTCAACTCCCTGAAACCGAAGATACAGCTGCGGGGAAATTACTCCTTGCTCTACTCCACCTTCCGCAACCTCATGGACAACGCCATCGCTTATGCCGGCACCAACATACACATCAACATCAGTTGTTTCCGCGAAGACGAGAATTACTATTATTTCAGTTTTGCCGATACCGGTATCGGTGTTTCTCCCGAACATCTGAACCGTTTGTTCGAACGCTTCTACCGTGTAGACAAAGGACGCTCGCGCAAATTAGGAGGCACCGGCCTGGGACTCGCCATCGTGAAGAATGCAGTCCTCATCCATGGAGGTACCATCTCCGCAAAAAACAACCAAGGCGGAGGACTGGAGTTTGTATTCACACTGGCAAAAGAGAGATAACAGCCCGTTTTACCACACCAAACAACATGCTTTGCAAACCTCCGGAGAAGGTTCTTGTGGCAAGTGTGGCTTGTATCGGTTTTCACCTTACTGATGTAACGGATTGCGCAAATCATCTTAAGTCGTTATTAATCAGAGAGTGGTTTTGCCAACTTATCACCATGCTTTTGGCAAGCTTTTACCATGACTATGGCAAAGCTTTGCCAACAAGGCGGCAAAGTCTTGCCAACTTGTCGGCAGAAAGAAAGAGAGCGGGGAAGAAAATTTATCACTCATAGAATTGTTTTCTCAAAAAGAATCCCTATCTTTGTCATGCATTGGTTCGCTCCCCCTCTTCAGGGAAAGCGATTAAAAGGGAATCAGGTGTAAATCCTGAACAGTCCCGCTGCTGTAAGTTTCGCACAATGTTGCAGGCAATCACCCTCTATGCCACTGGAACACTTTTCCGGGAAGGCGTCTACAACAGAAACAAGTCAGAAGACCTGCCATGCACATTTTATCATTGCTTTCGAGGAAAAAGCGTTGAGTCTAATGAACCGGGCAAATCGTCCATCATTTCATTCATCAAACCTTATTCAGAGAAAGTAAAGAAGGTAATAAACTCTGCCAAGTTTATTTGATGATGTCCGGCCGAAGTGATTTCGCCCGGACATTTGTATTACAAAAAGTCATATTTTAGGCCCACTACAACGTATTCCAACACAAATCAGAACAGGTTTATATATCAATCTCATCACCGACTCGGGCACCGGTGCCATGAGCGACCACCAATGGGCGGATTTATAGCCACCCGCCGGAAAGACTGTAAGCGATTTACAAGCTCAATGTCAAGACAAAATCCGGAAACAAATAATAATGAATAGCGAACCGACGTTTCTCCACCGTACGATATTCTTCGGCGGAGAATATGCCGCTTTCATTTACTGCAAAAGGCAAAATGCGCATATGTCCGCGGAAATCAACCTCGGAAGCATTCAGGCATTTGAATATTGTCTCCTTGGCCGACCAGTGCAGCAACAGTGACCAAGTGTCGGTTCCCCGAAATACGGACGGCTGTTCATCTTCGCGCATGAATTTATGCGCCACCTTCCTTACCCGCTCACCATACTGCTCGATGTCAATGCCTACTTCCCGACCCGGCAATCCCAAAACAACAGCCACATAACCTTTTGTATGCGAAATACTGAGGGAGGCGGAAGCATCTGCCAGATAAGGTTTCCCACTGGGATGATAAGCAATCTCTTTCTCTTCTCCAGACAGCGTATAAAGTAATACGCGGACAGCCAGCCACTCCAGACGGCGGTGTGCCGCGGTGAAACGCAACATATCTTCTCGGTACACTTCCTGATGAGGGAGCATAGCCAGTAATTCCTCCGGAGATTCCTCCGCTTTCCAAATTCCCCATCGGCAGGAAGGAGCAGTATGTTGCAAAAAAAGAGGCACGAAACAATTAAAAAATTAATAATTAAAGAGAAGAAGCATTGGGGGCTGCCGGGACATTTATTGTAAACTTCACTTTCAAGATACGGCGATTGTCCATCTCCAGCACCTCGAACTCATAACAGTCGTAGGTTACCTTTTCATGAAGAGCAGGAAATTCTCCCTTCAGTTCCAGCAGAAGTCCGGCAAGTGTATCGGCATCCCCTGCCACCTCATCGAACGTTTCCTCATCTATCCTCGTTATCTTATAAAAATCGGTCAGCTGGGTTTTAGCTTCAAACACCCACGTGTGGTCATTCAGTACAGCATACGTGCGTTCTTCATCATCATATTCGTCATGAATCTCACCCACAATCTCTTCGATAATGTCCTCCATGGTGACAATTCCCGACGTACCGCCGAACTCATCAACTACAATGGCAATATGAATCTTGTTTGCCTGGAAGTCGCGCAGCAAATCATCAATCATCTTGGTTTCAGGCACAAAGTAAGCGGGGCGAATCAACGACTGCCAGCGGAAATTGTCCCCTTTGTTCAGGTGAGGAAGCAAGTCCTTGATGTAAAGCACCCCCTTGATATTGTCACAGTTGTCTGCATAGATGGGAATACGGGAATAAACATTCTCCACAATACACTTCACCACATCCTTGAAAGAGGTACGAATATCCAAATCCACCACATCGAGGCGGGAGGTCATGACCTCCTTGGCGGTCTCTCCGCCAAAGCGGATGATGCCTTCCAAAATATTATTCTCCTCCGAAAGTTCCGCCTTATCAGTCAGTTCCAAGGCATGTGAAAGTTCATCAACCGATATATTATGGTTCTTGCGGGCCACATGCTTGTTCAAGAAAAAAGTGGAACGCACCAACATGGATGCCATCGGGTAGAATACAGAACGGCAAAACGTAATGCCGGGAGCAGCGAAACGACAGAAAACCAACGTTTTCTGAGCTGAATATATCTTAGGCATGATTTCACCGAAAAGCAACAGCAGAAACGTAAGGATTACTGTCAGAATAAGGAACTCTGCAATGAGAGAATGAAATTGAAATACATTCATAAAGAAGAAGTTGCAGAGCATGATTATGGTTACATTCACGAAGTTGTTTGTAATCAGAATCGTCGCCAACAAACGTTCGCTGTTATCCAGCAAATTACTGATTTTCTCATCCGAAGGATGCTTTCTCTCCGCTATTACATTCAAGTCTGACGGAGAAAGAGAGAAAAAGGCTATTTCAGAAGCTGATGCAAAGCCGGAAACGAGCAAAAGCAAACCTGCCAACACAATGGCTACAATGGCCGAAATAGAAGGAGTCTGTACGGATATACCGTTAAAAACATCTGCCAACTGGCATAAATAAGCGTCTGGATCCAAAGATTTTGGTTTTAGTTAAACAATTAGAACGGCAAGTCGTCCGTCGGATTATCTTGTGCAGGAGTAGCCTGCGGTTGTACTGGTTGTTGCGGTCGGGCCGTCGCACCCGCCTGCGGCGCGTAAGGGGCAGCACCGGGAGTTGCAGTTTTCGGAGTCAGCATCTCCATATTGTCGACAAATATCTCGGTCACATAGCGCTTGATACCTCCCTGATCATCATAAGAACGAGTACGTATCTTACCTTCCACGTAAAGTTTGTCGCCCTTGTGCACATATTTCTCAACGATTTCGCCTAAACGGCCACGGAATATCAAGTTATGCCATTCGGTACGGTCTGGAATCTGTGTACCATTCTGCAAAGTATATCCTTTCTCCGTAGTGGCCAAAGAAAGCTGGGCAACACAATTTCCACCTTCATAATAGGTTATTTTAGGGTCTTGTCCCACATTTCCTATCAATATCACTTTATTTACTGACATAAGCTTCTATTTTATTAAATTGCTGCCAAAATTAACGAGAATATTCACACCATGCAAGAATACAGACAACTTTTATACATATTTCTCCAAGAAAGCATGTATCAGCCGAGGCACCGCATAACGGTCCAAATCTTCGACCGCAACCTGCTGGTAACCTGAAAAGGAGCCCGAATTATCGGGCAGAGTGACCTCATAGAAATTGGTATAAATCACTCTGTGGGACAATACATGCTTCACTCCCCGAAGTAGAGTACGGACTATCCGCACCTCTCCCTCTGCAAACAGCGCATGAAACTGCGGACATGACAGAAATTCCTCTTCGGATAAATCTTTTTCCGTTTCGATTAGAGGCAATTCAAAGAGATTTTTCCAGATATCGTCCTCCGTCCTCTTATTTATTAAGGTATGCGCGCCCATGCGTACATATATATAATTAAAATAGCGGTTGGTGGTCTTTGTTCTGTGCTGCTTCACGGGCAGTTGCTGCACCTTGCCTTCCGACAAGGCCCGGCAGCTGTCGGACAAAGGACAAAACAGGCAGTTGGGCGACTGCGGCGTACACTGCACGGCTCCGAAGTCCATAATCGCCTGGTTATAATCTGCCGGTCGGGATTTATCGAGCATCTCTCCCGCCAAAGCAGTAAAAGTCTTTTTCCCTTCGGTAGAATCAATAGGAATATCAATGCCGAAATAACGGGAAAGCACCCGATATACATTCCCGTCGACCGTCGCATAAGGCATGTCATAGGCAAAGGAGCAGATGGCCGCTGCCGTATAATCTCCCACCCCCTTCAAGGCACGTACCTCTACGTAGTTTTTCGGGAATGTCCCCTTCATGCTTCTGGCTGCGGCATGCAGGTTACGGGCACGGGAATAGTACCCCAAGCCCTGCCAATATTTCATCACTTCGTCCTCAGACGCAGCAGCCAGCGATGCCACATCCGGAAAGCGTTTTATGAAACGCAAAAAGTACTCATAGCCCTGCGCCACTCTCGTCTGTTGTAAGATGATTTCAGAAATCCATATCAGATAAGGGTTCGTGGTATTTCGCCACGGAAGGTCGCGTTTATTCTCCGCATACCAGTCCAACAATGTTCCGCTAAAAATATTCATGCTACAAAAATACTTCATTTTCAACCTAACAAAGCTTAATGCCAAGACTTTTTTAGAAAATTGTCCGAAATATATTTTTTAGAGACACGGAAAAGCTATATATTTGCAGTCCAAAAAATTAGGAAAACTATAGTAATAATATTTTTTTTAAAGAAAAATGACTAAAGCTGATATTGTAAACGAAATTACAAAGAACACCGGAATTGATAAGACAACCGTACTTACAACCGTTGAAGCATTCATGGACGCAGTAAAGGCATCTTTATCCAAAGATGAAAATGTTTACCTCCGCGGGTTTGGTAGTTTTGTAGTGAAGAAAAGAGCTCAGAAAACTGCTCGCAACATCTCCAAGAACACTACAATAATCATTCCGGAACATAACATTCCGGCATTTAAGCCTGCAAAAACGTTCACCCTCTCAGTGAAGAAATAATAAACAATAGTATTAACCCATAAAATTTTGAAGCTATGCCAAGCGGAAAGAAGAAAAAAAGACATAAAATGTCTACGCACAAGCGTAAAAAAAGACTAAGAAAGAACAGACATAAAAGTAAAAAGTAATTTTTAGTCTGAAGGACAAAATAAAGAACAAACTTGTGAAGCAAAATATCTCGCGGGTTTGTTCTTTGTTTAAGTAGTAAATTGAATCATTTAAAAGCCAATTATTGTGACAAGCGAACTCGTTGTAGACGTACAGCCCAAAGAGGTATCCATCGCACTGCTTGAAGACAAGCAGCTGGTGGAACTCCAGAGCGAAGGAAGAAATATTTCCTTCTCAGTGGGCAACATGTATTTGGGACGCGTCAAGAAATTGATGCCCGGCCTGAATGCCTGCTTCGTGGACGTGGGTTACGAGAAAGATGCTTTTCTTCATTATCTGGACCTGGGTCCTCAATTCAACTCGTTAGAGAAGTACGTAAAGCAAACTTTAAGCGACAAGAAGAAGCTGAATCCCATTACCAAAGCAACCATACTTCCCGATCTTGAAAAGGACGGAACGGTTTCCAACACACTCAAGGTGGGACAAGAAGTAGTGGTGCAGATTGTCAAGGAACCTATTTCAACGAAAGGGCCGCGACTGACTTCCGAACTTTCCTTTGCCGGAAGATACCTCGTGCTGATTCCCTTCAACGACAAGGTTTCCGTATCACAAAAAATTAAATCGAGCGAAGAGCGCGCACGCCTCAAGCAACTGCTGATGAGCATCAAACCGAAGAACTTCGGTGTCATCGTCCGCACTGTGGCCGAAGGAAAACGTGTAGCCGAACTTGACGGAGAGCTTAAAGTATTACTGAAACATTGGGAAGATGCCATCACAAAAGTACAGAAAGCCACCAAATTTCCGACACTGATTTACGAAGAAACCAGCCGCGCCGTAGGACTGTTGCGTGACTTGTTCAATCCTTCCTTCGAAAACATCCACGTGAACAACGAGGCAGTGTACCACGAAATCAAGGATTACGTAACCCTCATCGCCCCTGAACGGGCAGGAATCGTGAAGCTGTACAAAGGACAACTCCCCATTTACGACAATTTTGGCATCACCAAACAAATCAAGTCGTCATTCGGCAAGACCATTTCATACAAAAGTGGTGCCTACCTGATTATTGAGCATACTGAGGCGCTTCACGTAGTAGACGTGAACAGCGGTAACCGCACCAAGAATGCCAACGGGCAGGAGGCTAACGCACTGGAAGTGAATCTGGGTGCAGCCGACGAACTGGCACGCCAGCTCAGACTAAGGGATATGGGTGGTATCATCGTGGTGGACTTCATCGACATGAACGAAGCCGAAAACCGACAGAAGCTTTACGAACGTATGTGTGCCAATATGCAGAAAGACAGAGCACGTCACAACATCCTGCCGCTCAGCAAATTCGGACTGATGCAAATTACACGCCAGCGTGTGCGCCCGGCTATGGATGTAAATACGACTGAAACCTGTCCCACCTGTTTCGGCAAAGGCACCATCAAATCGTCCATCCTCTTTACGGACACCTTAGAGAGTAAGATTGACTATCTGGTCAACAAATTGAAGATAAAGAAATTCTCGTTACACATCCACCCGTACATTGCAGCCTATGTCAATCAGGGACTCGTCTCCCTGAAACGGAAGTGGCAGATGAAGTACGGATTTGGTATCAAGATTATTCCAAGCCAGAAACTTGCATTTCTGGAATATGTATTCTACGACCTGCAAGGGGAAGAGATAGACATGAAGGAAGAAATCGAAATCAAATAAAAAAAGCGGTGAAGAGTATTTGTCTTCACCGCTTTTTTTTAATCCTTCCTTCGGGAAATTCTTCCCGAAAAGCAGCGTACGCTATAAAGCCAAGCGATATATTTCCTTACAATCGGTCATGGTCAGCTTCACGTAGTTACCAAGCAGTTCGCCTTTATTGCGCTGCAGGCTGGCAATCATACGGTCTATATCGGGATGTTCAATGCCCAACTCCTTAAAGCTGACCGGCAAACCCATATAACGGAAAAAGTGTTTCAGACGGGCAGTACCTGCCAAAGCCATCTCTTCCAAATCATCGGACTTGGGTATATCAAAAACACGACGGGCAAACTGGGCAATCTTTGCCGGATTATGTTCCGCCATAAAGGTCATCCAGGCAGGGAAGATGACAGCCAGACCGGCACCATGGGCTACATCATAGATAGCACTGATTTCATGTTCCAGTGCATGGGATGCCCAGTCTTCCTCACGCCCTACCCCACAAGTTCCGTTATGCGCCACAGTGCCACACCACATAATGTTGGCACGCGCGGCATAGTCGTCCGGTTGCAGTTTCACTCGGTAAGCCTCTTTAATGATAGCTGTCAAGGTACCTTCGCAAAGCCGGTCACTGATTTCCACATCCGAAGTATTCGTAAAGTAACGTTCCATGATGTGAGCCATCATGTCGGCAATACCACAAGCCGTCTGATAAGCCGGGAGGGTGTAGGTCAGTTCAGGATTCATGACGGAGAATACGGGACGCAAATGCTCAGGAGCGCAAAGACCCAGTTTTTGGAGTGTCTCTGTCTTGGTGATTACCGCATTGCCCGAGCCTTCGCTTCCGGCAGCCGGGATAGTCAGCACCACGGCTACTTTCAGCGCTTTCTCCACCTTGGCACGACCGATAAAGAAATCCCAGAAGTCGCCATCATACAGGGCTCCGGCAGCAATGGCTTTCGCCGTATCTATGACCGAACCACCCCCCACAGGAAGCATCATATCCACCTGTTCACGACGACAAAGCCGAATACCTTCGTACACTTTCCCGTCAACGGGATTAGGTCGGACACCTCCCATTTCGCAATAAGCCACACCAGCTTCCTGTAAAGATTGCTTTACACGCCCCAGCAGTCCGCTACATACGACAGAACCGCCTCCATACACTATCATCACTTTCTGCGCACCATACTTACGCGCCAATGCACCGACCTGCACTTCAGTATTCTTGCCAAAAACAAACTCCGTAGGACTATAAAAAACAAAATTATTCATTGTATATCTTATTCAATGTATCGACTGTATCTTTCAAAGAAGCGTCCGAACGCCCCCCACTTCATCAGTCCTTTCTCGAACACCCAAATACCCAGCAATGCACAAGAGATGCCCAGCATCACATCAATCAGATAGTGATGTCCCGAATAGACAGCCGTCCACCAGATACCGACCATAATCACCGAAAACAACGCTATCAGCCACTTCCTGCTGCGGTCTATAACAGCGTAGGCCAAAGCTACCACCATATAGGCGGCATGAAGCGAGGGCACCGCTGCAAATACATTGGCATTCCTTCCGTAAATAGAGTTGAAGACGGAGCATCCCAGCAGTTCGTCAAAGCGCCCCAAGCCTGCCACATTACCCGGAGTGTCGAGTATAGGTTCGAAACCATAATTCATGGCATACCAAGGTGGAGCAGCGGGATGGATGTAATAGCCGGCAAAACCGATAAGATTAACCAGCAGAAATACCATCGCAAAGCGAAGATATACCTTACGGTCGCCCTTCAGATAAAGCCACAGCCCGAATGCAATGGGAACGGGTACCCAGCAGAGATAGAATATCCCGGCAAAGAAATCGGCTACCGGGCAATAGTTCAAAGCAAAATATTCGCAAGGAATAAGGACAGCACCGTCTACAGAGAAGCCGAAAAGGGATTTTTCTGCCTCATAAAGTCCTTTTACATCAATGGGATTCACCTGGTAATTGGGATATACACGCATCCAGTCATACGAAATGCCGAATACGAAAAACGGCAACAGCGCCACTGCCAACTTACGGGTTGTCTGTCCGGCAAAGAACAATATCCAAAATACACCCGTCATCAGGAAATGTTCCGGACGAAGCCCGATACAGACCGCTGTCAGAATCATGAAAAACGCCGTGATAACAATCACCGGCACAGCCTCTCTCACAGAGGGAAACAAACTAGTTTTCATCCTTGTTTTTCAGTAATTTATAGCAATGTGCCAAGCGCGCAAATGCCGTCAAATTCGCCAATATTGCAATCACTGCCATAGGCACAATTAGTATCATCATCGGGTCGAACAAGGTACAATCACTGAAGATACCGCAGAACATGGCACCGAGGGCAGTCAGTACAACGCGTTCGGGACGCTGCATGAAACCTACCTTACACTCCAGTCCCAAGCCTTCGGCACGGGCACGCACGTAACTCACCATCAGCGAACCTATCAACGCAATGAATGTAATGATGGAGCCCCACAAATAGCCTTGCAGCATCAAGTAATAGAAGATGCCGAACAATGTCATGAGCTCGCTGTAACGGTCGAGTACGGAATCGTACAGCGCACCGAAAGTAGAACTCATTTTGCCCACACGCGCCACGCGGCCGTCCATCATATCAAACAACCCGGCAAAGAGCACAATACCGCCTCCCCAGCCCACATAGGCCAGTTCACCACTTTTACACACTCCGGCATACACAAACAAGGCAGCCGCCACGATATTCAGCACCAGCCCTGTAGTCGTAATAAAGTTAGGCGTAATGCCAATTTTAATCATACCATGCACCACAGGGTTGATAATCTTGTATATCACCTGCTGCAACCAATCTCTATAATTCATATTCGTCTTTTTTGTTTTCTAAATAATGTTTCAGAAAGCCTTTTATATTGTGATTACGATAAACGAAAAAACGTTGCAGATGGTAGTTCCAAAAAAAAGCTACCAACACTGCTACAATTATCTTC
Organism: Bacteroides muris (ex Fokt et al. 2023); assembly: GCF_024704895.1. Taxonomy (NCBI): domain Bacteria; kingdom Pseudomonadati; phylum Bacteroidota; class Bacteroidia; order Bacteroidales; family Bacteroidaceae; genus Bacteroides; species Bacteroides muris (ex Fokt et al. 2023). Next base: position 53,204 of record NZ_JAMZEE010000007.1, read on the forward strand.
GACAGAATAAATACATCGTCTATATAATATCCCAACAATCCATTTACCCATGTCATGCCGGTAAGCCATTCAGTCAATGCAAAAGTACCCCAAGTATTCAGTATAATGCTGCCTCCCCAGACAAAGAGGTACTTGACGGCAACATGCGTTTTCTTGCAGTTGCTAGCATGGAACACCCATCCGTAATTAACGGCACAGTTTACAATGCCTCCCACCACAGATCCCGTGAATGTGGCATAAAGATAAAAAACAGCAAAAGCCTTTACCAGAAGGATAGTCACCAGAAAATCGACAAAGCTTGCGAATTGCGCAGAAATCTGGGCCTTGAAGAAGATCCAGACAGAATGACGCCATGACAAATCTCTGCCGCTTATTTTCAGCTGATTATCCATCTTGTCACAATCAAAATTATAAATCCGTAGACTCCGGACAGAATATCGTCCGCCATTACCCCTATTCCACCCGGCAGACTTTCCATACGGCGAATGCCCAAGGGCTTGAATATATCAAACAAACGGAACCATACAAATGCCCCCAATGCATACCATACGTGTCCGGCGGGCGCCGCAAGCAGGGCAATCCACACGCCAACCATTTCATCGACCACCACACGCGAAGGGTCTTTGCCCCAAGATGCCTCCAGACGGTTGGCAGCCCAGACACCGGCAAGTGTAAATACCAAAATCAATGCTACTGTCAGCCACAAAAGGCAGACACTTGAAACCAGATAAGACAACCCGAACCAGATAAGCGTAGCCAGCAAAGCTCCCGCAGTGCCAGGTGCAAAAGGAGAAAAGCCCGAGCCAAAGCCCGTACCGATAATGACTGGGAGGAAGGAGTTTTTTTTCATCAAAAAAGTAATGAGGTGATAAATGCGATAAAAACGGTAAAGTGACAAATGCAAGAAAGTAATAAAAGTGATAAAGTGGTAAAGTGCTATCACTCTATCACCTTACCACCTTATTTTTATCACCTTATCACTGTTTTTTTAGTCCAGATAACTCGGTGCTGTCTCACCCACCATGTTGCGAAGAGTCTCTTTCACCATGCGCCATTGCTGGAACAAATCGTGTACCGGCTCATGCTCGAAGTCGTGCATCGGGCTCTTGCAGAAGAAGGACAGCCACGTCTGAATGCCGCACATGCCTGCACGCAATGCCAAATCACTGAAAAGAACCAAGTCGAGCGCGATGGGAGCAGCAAGAATGGAGTCGCGGCACAAGAAGTTAACCTTGATTTCCATCGGATAGCCCATCCAGCCGAAAATATCGATGTTGTCCCATGCTTCCTTATTATCCTTACGGGGAGGATAGTAGTTGATGCGTACCTTATGATAAACATCACCGTACAAGTCTGGATATTTCTCCGGTTCGAAGATATTGTCGATAACAGACAGCTTGCTGACCTCTTTTGTCTTGAAGTTCTCCGGTTGGTCAAGTACCTCACCGTCACGGTTACCCAGAATATTCGTAGAGAACCAGCCGCTTACACCCAACATACGGGTCTTGAACATCGGGGCAAGCACTGTCTTCATCAAAGTCTGGCCGCTCTTGAAGTCCTTACCGGAAATGGGCACATTCATTTTCTTGGAGAATTCCCACATAGCCGGAATGTCCACACACAGATTGGGAGCACCCATAATGAACGGAGCGCCTTCTGCGATGGCAGCGTATGCATAGCACATGCTCGGAGAAATTACCTCGGTATTGTTGTCCTTCATTGCCTGTTCCAAAGCAGCGAGAGATTCGTGTTCCTTGGACATCGGAACATAAATTTCCGTACTTGCCGCCCACAGCACGGCAATACGCTCGCAGTTATTGGCTGCCTTGAAGTTACGGATATCCTCACGCAACTGTTCTGTCATTTCCCAGCGGTCGGCAGCTTTCTTGATGTGCGTACCGTTCAAACGTTTTGCAAAATTGTGGTCGAATGCAGCAGGCATCGGCTTGATGGCTTGCAGTTCGTCTTTTACCAGATTCAAATCTTTCTCTTTCAAGACCTCGGCATACATAGCAGCTTCGTAGGCGTTGTCCGGGAAAATGTCCCAACCACCGAAAACGATATCATTCAAATCAGCCAAAGGCACTATGTCTTTGATAAGTTTTTCTTTGCCATCCTGCATGCGCATGGTAGCCATTTGTGTGATTGAGCCTATAGCTTTTGCCAAGCCCTTGCGAGCAGCTAATGTACCGGTAATCATGGTGGTTGCAACCGCACCACCTACTCCGACTACCAACACGCCCAAGCGTCCGGTTGCCGGCTTAATGTTTTCTTTCATTGCCATTGTATTATTTAGAGTTTAAAAAATTGCTCAAATTTAGGGCATTTTACCCAATTGGGATTAGTCATTTTATCCGATTTAATGTTCTATTAGTAAGATTTAAGTTAAAATGTCATATGTAGACTGATTCTGAGCCCGGATTTGTCCATATCCGGTAAATTTCGGTAAGTCATACGCCATACATAATCGACACGCAACACCTTGAAAATATTTTCAATGCCTACACCAGCCTACAGTCGAAATGACCAGAGTGGCCTCCGGACGACAGGTCTTGAAGGAAAAACGGCCGTTATTGTCCGTCATTCCCCCCTCCGTAGTTCCTTTCAGATAAACTGACGTATAAGGCAGTGGCTCCTTCGTCAACGAATCGATGACAACGCCTTGCACCATATATTGTGCTCTCAATGGAAGAGTAACCAGCTGGATAAACAGAAATACCCTAAAAAACAACTTCATACCTTAATTTCACCTAATTCAGATGGCAAAGGTACGGAAGAAAACTTTTTCTTAAAGTTCGGTTTTACGGAATAAATGTTCTAAAAAAACTCCTTTTGTATAACAATACTTCGGCAATCTGTTCGGAGTGCTTCCCGTCCATATCGGCGGCATCCCCATCAGCTTGAGCACAAGATGCGCGCATTTATTGCCGAAAATTCAAGCCACTATATATCCATTCGCCAATATCTATTCGTCCGACAGTTGTCGGACGATAATTCAACAGTTGTCGGACGATAATTCAACAACTGTCGGACGAAAAGAAAACATATATCGGACGATTAATTTCAAGCAAGGAAAGAAATAGCACGCCGCATGAACAGAGATTATCCACCGAATGACTGAAAACAATAAATAACAAACCTAAGCTTGAACTTATGGATACAAAACTTTTAGGAAGAAAGCCGCCCGTATCATGATGAATGCAGGGCGCGGCAATCCCCCGAAAAAGGCCTTAAAAGGATATCGGACGAGTATGCAAAGGAGTGGAGAAAGTGACCGGCTTCCTAACGAACTAAGGAAACAGTATACGGAAGCGGGTCAATCCATCGTTGCAGGTACGCAGAGAGAACGTGCAACCATGACGGCTCAAAACTTCCCGGATAAACACCAGGCCAATTCCCTGCCCGTTCGGTTTGGTGGAAAAGAAGGGGCTGAAAAGTTTAGCTTCGGTCTCTTTACTTATCCCCGGACCATTGTCAACGACTTCAACAGAAGCGGGGGCAGCGGTCCTTACTATTATCTCACCTTGTTTTCCATTTTCTCCGGTATCCCCCTCTATACTTTCGGCAGCATTCTTGATGATATTCACAAGTACTTGTTCCAAAAGAGAAGCATCCATACGCACCATTCCCACCTCGGGATCGCATTCCAGATGTAGTTCTATATTGCGGTCATTGCACATTCCTTCCATGAAACGCTTGCACATGGCCACCAACTCATTCAGTCGGACAGGCACCAGAGAAGGTTCAGGTATCTTTACCACATTGGCAAAACGGGTAATGAAACGGCTCATTGAGAAACAACGCTCCGTACAGACGCGCATCACGTCGCAGATGTCCTCCATATCATCCTCAGTAGAAAGTGCCTGCTCCACTGTATCGAGTGTGGAAGTGATGCCCGCAGTAGTATTGTTCACTTCATGAGCTATCATGCGGATTACCTTTTCATAGGCGCGCTTCTCGGCACGCATCACCTCTTCCGTCATACGCTCTATCAAGAAAAAAGGATGTTTGAACCCTCTGTCAATAAAAGTAGAATGGGTGCATTTATAAATATTCGCATCATTGAGACGGAGCACTGCCGTCTCGTCTTTGGGAATGGACGAAAGTTCGGTAGCCAACGGGGAGTCCATCTGATCCAGCCGCTTTGCCAGCGCCTCCTCCATACGGACACCGAGCATCTTTACCGCCATCGGATTCAGTTGCGACACTTCATCGTCCATTGTCAGGATAATAACCCCCATTGGAGATGCCTGAATCAGCAAATCCAAGAAGTGATTCTGCTCACGCATGCGCAACCGTTCATTCTTGAGTTGCTCCATCATCCGATTAAAGATATTTACAATACGATCGGCTTCGTACTGCCCTACCTGACTGAGACGGCTACTGAAATCCTGCTCGCGCAGCAGCTCCATACCGCTGCCGATGGTATTCATCGGCTTCACTATCTTATTATAGAATACTATCAGATAAATAAGGATAAACCCGATGAGCCCCTCCAACACGTATAGGTACAAAGACGACCTTCCACTCAGCAGATATACCAGCATTCCGCCCAGACCAAGCAGAAAAAGGACGAGTATGAAAAAGAAAAATTTTATGCGCACGGCAACTGAATATTATATTTTTCCAGACGCCTATAAAGCGCAGCGCGGCTGATGCCCAACGACACTGCCACCTGGCTGAGATTCCCTTTATGCTGTTCCAAAGCCTGCAAAATAGTCTGCCGTTCTATTTCATCCAAGGTCATACCAGCAAAAGAAGTACCTTCGGCAGCTTTGGCCGACTCGTTGTAGCGCAGATATTGGGCATCGAAATCCATGGCATCCAGCACCGGCTTGCCGCTGACCAGAATGGTACGCTCCACCAGATTCTTCAACTCACGAATGTTGCCCGGATAAGGCAGACGGGAAAGGAAATTCAGAGCATCGGCCGAGAAATCCGTACGCGGCAAGCCGTTCACCTCTGCCTGGCGGTCGGCAAAGTGGCGTGCCAGCAAAGGAATATCTTCACGGCGCTCCCGCAGGGAAGGCAGTTTTACGGTAATCAAGTTGATACGGTAAAAAAGGTCTTCACGGAAAGTACGTTCGGACACCATCTTGCGGAGGTCTGCATTAGTGGCGGACACAACGCGTACATCGACTTTGCGGGGACGGCTGTCACCCAGTACTTCGAATGTCTGGTCTTGAAGCACGCGCAGCAATTTCACCTGGCAGGAAGGGTCGAGGTCACCAATCTCGTCGAGGAAGATGGTACCTTTATTTGCCATTTCAAAACGCCCTATACGGTCGGCGCTGGCATCGGTAAACGCTCCTTTCTTATGACCGAACATCTCGCTCTCGAACAAGCTCTGCGAGATACCGCCGAGGTTCACCTTGACAAAAGGCTGCTTCACACGTTGACTGTTGATATGAATGGCTTCGGCAATCAGTTCCTTGCCCGTTCCGCTTTCACCCGTAATCAACACCGAGGCATTGGTACGGGCTATGCGGGCTACTGTATTCAACACTTCCATCAGTCCTTTGGACTTGCCTATAATATGGTGGCGATTCAATGCGGTAGTCTGTTCTTCCGGCACCTCTTTCGGGGCGGCCGTAAGCTCAAGGGCGGTTTCGATGCGTTGCAAAAGCGCAGCATTGTTCCAAGGCTTGGTTATGAAATCGAATGCACCGGCCTGCATCCCCTGCACGGCAAGCTGGATACTTCCCCATGCCGTCATCAGAATAACGGGCACATCGGGACGAAACACCTTTACCTGCTTCAATAAGGTGAGTCCCTCTTCTCCGGTGGTGGAAAGAGTAAAGTTCATATCCATCAGAATTAATGCGGGAGCTTCGGTTCGAACCGTATCCATAGCTTCGCGAGGACCCGGAGCCGTCCTCACCTCATATCCGGCACGCTTCAGCATAAAGCTGAGGGAAGAGCGCACAGCACTATCATCGTCTATTATCAGTATCATAAAAAATTGCTGTTTGTTTCCTGCAAAAGTAAATAAAAAAGCAGAGTCATGAATAATCAGTTATAATTTATTTAATATGCCCTCTCATTTGTTTTTAATCCGTTGGCATAATTACAACTTCCCCGTCCGCCAACCTATCCTCTCACGACCTCTTCAAAATCAGCCTCCAGTTCCGTATCGCGTTCAAAATCCCAAAGGGTCAGGCTACGGAGCTGATAGAAGTAATACCAATAGTAGTACAGCTCTGAAATATGCTTTTGGCGAGCTTCGTCTTTAGAGTTCTGTGCATCGTTCAGGTCCAGTGTACTGATTTTACCTATCATAAAGGTCTCTACACTGGTCCTGTAACGCTTCTCAGCAATGACATCTGCCTCTTCGGCAATGTCCAGCTGTTGCGCCTGATTGTTGAAGTTAGCCACCAACAAAAAGATGTCCTGATTAAAGTCCATCTGTTCCTGACGGATTTTGGATAAAACCACTTCACGGTTGCTCTTTGCCACCCTAACCTTGCCACGACGTTTTCCCCAATCAAGGATAGGAATCTTGACACCCACCTGCACAATCTGGTTATCAAGCAAGTCTCGGTAGGCTGAAGAAAACTCATGGTTCTGCCCCGTATAACCCACACTGGCAAAAAGGTCGATGCTACGTAGGTTTCCACGTGCCGTTGCCACTTCATAATCAGCTTCCAGTTGGCGGCGGCGAATGTTCTGCGCAAAGGAGTTGCGTTCCAAAGCCTTGTTCAGCACACAGTCATATTCCATCTTTATATCGGGAACAGTGGCGGGCAACACCGGATTCAAGTTTTCCTGCTCGGACACGCCGAGGAAGGAACGAAGCTGGAACATCTTTGCATTCAGATTACTCTCAGCCTCAGTCACATCGGCTTTGCCTTGCAATGAGTTCAGTTTAAGCTGCAACAAATCATTTTCGGAAATCTGCCCCATCTTACGTTTGGCTATCGCCACCTCGTAAAGACGGTCGGCATTCGTCTTGTTCTGCATGGCGGTAGCAAGCGATTCTTTAGCCAACAGCAGCTGGAAGAAATAAGTGATGGTTTTCATTGTCACCTCTTCCGTGGCCGAAATGAACGCGGCTTTTGCTTCGGCATAACGTACAGGCTCTATACGGCGGCTCCACTTCAAAGTATTTACTCCAAAAACCGGCTGCGTCAACTCCAGGCTCACAGGAACCGACATAAACTGCTTCGCTCCTCCGGAGCCCAATTGTTTGAGATAATCCAACGAAGAAGTAAGCGACAACCTACCGCCCGTAAACCAAAGGTTCTGGTCTATCGAAAGCTGTCCGGACAAGCCCAGTGTATTATTGCGGACAAAACTATAGGAACCGTCAGAATCCTGATAGGTACTGTATGATTTGTTATAGTTGGGCAGCGTACCGGTGAAATTTACTTCCGGCAGCAAGTCCGCACGGAATGTACGGTATTCCCAATACGCGGTTTTCAATTCATTCAATGCCACGGCAGCATCCACAGACTGTGTACGAGCCAGCACAATGGCCTCCGACAGCGTAATATTGCGTTCATGTCCCAAAGTATCATTCTGTGCCACACTTGCCAACGGCATCAAAAAGCAAACTGCAAGTAAAATATCCTTTCTCATGTTCAATCTTTAAAATTGTCGCAAACAGAAAAGCAAAGAGTGTGCCAAGTGGCCGGGAAAGTTCCACAGAGGGACAAGTGTTCATTTTCGGACAGTGAGAATGTCCGTTAGCGGACGATATCAAAAAAAACAACCGGTCTCTGTCTAAAGTCTGAAAAAATCCTTCTAAAGTTCAATTAACCATTAATTAATTGATGAAAAATTTCTTTATTAGGGAAGAATTCTCTTTCTTTGTACTGTTTTATACCTTTATTAAAAGGATACAATACTAACATTAATTATATAGTTATGAAGATTTCACACATTGAGCATCTGGGCATTGCCGTTAAGAGCATTGAAGAAGCCCTTCCGTACTACGAAAACGTTTTAGGTTTGAAATGCTACAACATCGAAACCGTGGAAGATCAGAAAGTCAGAACCGCTTTCCTGAAAGTGGGCGATGTAAAGATCGAGTTGCTGGAACCGACTTCTCCCGAAAGTACGATTGCCAAGTTCATCGAGAAAAACAACGGTAACGGTGGTATGCATCATCTGGCATTTGCCGTTGAAGACGGAGTGGCCGGTGCTCTTGTAGAAATCGAAGAAAAAGGCATCCGCCTCATAGACAAAGCTCCCCGCAAAGGCGCAGAAGGTCTGAACATTGCATTCCTGCATCCGAAATCCACTCTTGGTGTCCTGACCGAGCTTTGCGAAAAACCGGAATAAGAACGACCGTAAATCGTCCAACCATAAATTGTATAAACATTAAAGAAATAAATTCATGAGTAATCAACTTGAAAAGATTAAAGAGCTTATAGACCGCCGTGCAGCAGCACGTCTCGGTGGTGGTGAAAAAGCAATTACAAAGCAACACGAGAAAGGTAAATACACAGCTCGCGAGCGCATAGCCATGCTTCTCGATGAAGGTAGTTTCGAAGAAATGGACATGTTCGTAGAACATAGATGTACAAACTTCGGCATGGAGAAAAAACACTACCCCGGCGACGGTGTGGTAACCGGTTGCGGTACAATAGATGGCCGTCTGGTTTATATCTTTGCACAAGACTTTACCGTTTCTGCCGGTTCACTGTCGGAAACCATGTCGCTGAAAATCTGTAAAATCATGGACCAAGCCATGAAAATGGGCGCTCCGTGTATCGGAATCAACGACTCGGGTGGCGCACGTATCCAAGAGGGTATCAATGCCTTGGCCGGTTACGCTGAAATTTTCCAACGCAACATACTTGCTTCGGGTGTCATTCCTCAGATTTCCGGTATCTTTGGTCCTTGTGCCGGTGGTGCCGTTTACTCTCCTGCCTTGACAGACTTTACATTGATGATGGAAGGTACGTCCTACATGTTCCTCACCGGTCCGAAAGTAGTAAAGACTGTAACCGGCGAAGACGTAAGCCAAGAGAACTTGGGTGGCGCGAGCGTTCACTCCACCAAATCAGGCGTTACTCATTTCACAGCACAGACTGAGGAGGAAGGTCTGGCGCTTATCCGTAAATTGTTGAGCTATATCCCCCAGAACAATCTGGAAGAAGCTCCCTATATAGATTGTACAGACCCTATCGACCGTCTGGAAGACTCCCTGAACGAGATTATTCCCGACAATCCGAACAAACCGTACGACATGTACGAGGTAATCGGTGCCATCGTGGATAATGGCGAATTCCTCGAAATCCAGAAAGACTATTCTAAGAATATCATTATCGGCTTCGCACGTTTCAACGGACAGTCCGTAGGTATCGTTGCCAACCAACCGAAATACCTGGCAGGTGTGCTCGACAGCAACGCATCCCGTAAAGGGGCACGTTTCGTTCGTTTCTGCGATGCCTTCAATATTCCTATCGTTTCCTTGGTAGATGTACCGGGATTCCTTCCGGGAACAGGCCAGGAATACAACGGTGTAATCCTGCATGGTGCCAAACTGCTGTATGCATACGGTGAAGCCACTATACCCAAGGTTACCATCACTTTGCGCAAGTCTTACGGTGGTTCTCACATCGTGATGAGTTGTAAGCAGCTCCGCGGTGACATGAACTATGCTTGGCCTACCGCCGAAATCGCCGTAATGGGCGGCGCAGGTGCCGTAGAGGTATTGTATGCCCGCGAAGCCAAAGAGCAGGAAAATCCGGCTCAATTCCTGGCAGAAAAAGAAGCCGAATACTCCAAGCTGTTTGCCAATCCTTACAATGCCGCCAAGTATGGTTACATTGACGATGTCATCGAACCGCGCAACACGCGTTTCCGCATCATCCGTGCCCTGCAACAGTTGCAAACCAAGAAATTGACCAACCCGGCCAAGAAGCATGGCAATATTCCACTCTAAATTGAGAATTGAAAATTGAAAAATAAAACTCATAACTTATGAAGAAAATACATATCGGAATATTTCTTTCATTGGCGCTGATGTTGGTTCTCTCTTCTTGCGGAGAGCAGAAATCGAACAGCAAGCTGTTGCTGAATGAAGTGCTGGTCATCAACGAAAGCAACTATCAGGATGACTACGGCATACACAGCGCATGGATTGAGATATTCAACAAATCATACGGCAGTGCCGACCTTGCAGGTTGCTACCTGAAATGCAGCAGCCAGCCGGGCGACACAGCCAGTTATTTCATTCCCAAAGGTGATATCCTGACGGTGGTTAAGCCACGTCAGCATGCGCTTTTCTGGGCAGATGGAGAACCCAGACGCGGTACATTCCATACAAACTTCAAGCTGGATGCCAAGAATGCCAACTGGATTGGACTGTATGACTCGGGCAAGAAACTGCTCGACCAAGTAACAGTGCCTGCCGGTACCTTGCAAGCCAACCAGTCATACGCCCGCGTCAGTGATGCATCGGAAGAGTGGGAAGTGAAAGGAGAAAGCAACGACAAATACGTGACTCCAAGTACCAACAACAAGACTATCGACAGCAATGCCAAGATGGAAAAGTTCGAAGAGCATGACAGCGTAGGCATAGGTATGGCTATCTCCGCCATGAGCGTTGTGTTCAGCGGCTTATTGCTTCTTTTCATCGCTTTCTATGTCGTAGGCAAACTTTCCGTGAGCCTGAGCAAGCGCAACGCCATGAAAGCTAAAGGCATCACAGACAAACAAGAAGCCAAAGAAAAGCAACTGGGACAAGCTCCGGGAGAAGTGTTCGCCGCCATCGCCATGGCTATGCACGAATTCCAAAGCGATGTACACGATGTGGAAGACACCGTGCTTACCATCACACGCGTGAAACGCAGCTATTCCCCTTGGAGCTCAAAGATTTATACATTGCGTGAAACCCCTCACAAAAAGTAAAGTCACCTTAAAAAAACAGAATAATGAAAGAATATAAATATAAGATTAACGGCAATGTATACAAGGTTGCCATTGGAGATATCGAAGACAACATCGCTCACGTAGAAGTGAACGGTACTTCTTATAAAGTAGAAATGGAAAAAGCACCGAAAGAAGCAGTGAAACCGGTAGTACGTCCGGTAGCAAAACCGACGGCAGCTCCGGCGGCTCCGGTAGCAAGACCGGCAACAGCATCTACAGGCAAGTCCGGCGTGAAGTCTCCGCTTCCCGGTGTTATCCTCGACATCAAAGTGAACGTAGGCGACAGCGTGAAGAAGGGACAGTTGGTTGTCATCTTGGAAGCTATGAAAATGGAGAATAGCATCAATGCAGACAGAGACGGTAAGATTACTGCCATCAACGTAAGCAAAGGAGACTCTGTTCTCGAAGGTACTGACCTTGTAATTATTGAATAATATGGGAGAATTTATCACATTTCTAGGAAACAACCTTGCCGATTTCTGGACATACACAGGTTTTGCCAATGCAACGGCAGGACATGTGGCCATGCTCCTGATAGGGTTGTTCTTCATATACTTGGCCGTCGCCAAGGAATTCGAGCCGATGCTGTTGATTCCTATCGGTTTCGGTATACTAATCGGTAACATACCTTTCAATATGGAGGCCGGATTGAAAGTCGGTATCTATGAAGAAGGTTCCGTACTCAATATCTTGTATCAAGGAGTAACCTCGGGATGGTATCCGCCGCTCATCTTCTTGGGTATCGGTGCCATGACGGACTTCTCTGCTTTGATTTCCAACCCCAAACTGATGCTAGTAGGTGCAGCTGCCCAGTTCGGTATATTCGGTGCTTATATGATTGCCTTGGCTTTGGGCTTCGATCCTATGCAGGCCGGTGCAATCGGCATCATTGGCGGTGCAGACGGTCCTACGGCCATCTTCCTTTCTTCCAAACTGGCTCCTAACCTGATGGGAGCCATTGCGGTGTCGGCTTATTCATATATGGCATTGGTACCGGTGATACAACCCCCCATCATGCGTTTACTGACCAACAAGCACGAACGTCTTATCCGCATGAAACCTCCCCGGGTGGTTTCTCACACGGAGAAAGTAATGTTCCCGATTATCGGTCTGTTGCTGACTACGTTCCTTGTACCGTCGGGATTGCCTTTGCTGGGCATGCTGTTCTTCGGTAACTTATTGAAGGAAAGCGGTGTGACACGCCGTTTGGCCAATACAGCCAGTGGGCCGCTGATTGACACCATCACCATCCTGCTTGGTTTGACAGTAGGTGCTTCTACACAAGCATCCGAATTCTTGACGTTGGATTCCATCCTGATTTTCTTCTTGGGTGCTTTATCGTTCGTCATTGCCACAGCATCCGGTGTCATCTTCGTGAAGATTTTCAACCTCTTCCTGAAGAAAGGCAACAAAATAAATCCGTTGATTGGCAATGCAGGGGTATCTGCCGTACCCGACTCTGCACGTATCTCTCAGGTAGTAGGTTTGGAATACGATCCTACCAATTATCTGTTGATGCATGCCATGGGTCCGAACGTTGCCGGTGTAATCGGCTCTGCCGTAGCAGCAGGTATCCTGCTGGGATTCTTATTGTAAACATCTATTCATTCCGTTATTAGGATTGAATACTAATCTTTTTAAAGCCCCTTCGTTCATCGGAGGGGCTTTCTCGTTAATCTATCTAAAATAAAATACGAATATTTCATAGACACATCATTTTTAGTAACTTGCGGTCGGTTTAACCTCCTATAAATAATATACTGTATGCGAAAGCTTTTTATCTCCTTATGCTTCAGTGCATGCTGTTCATTCCTGGCAGCACAGACCACAAATTCCATTCAGGAGGCGATGGTCAACTACGATTATGAAACAGCCCTGATGCTAATTAATCAAGAAACCCCAACCGTCCCCCTACTCTATCAAAAAGGAAAAGCGTTGAAAGGACTGGGCAATAATCTTGAGGCTCTAAGCGTATTTCAGGAAGTCGTAGTCCAGGATTCTCTCAATTGCCGGGCATACATTGAAGCTGCCGAATGCTGCAAATCACTAGCTAAATATGGTGAGGCACTGAATTACTACCAAAATGCGCTCCACATAAATCCGGACAATAAATACGTACGCATCCAGTATATCAGTCTACTGATGAACATGAAGAGATACCGTGAGTCTCTAAAGGAAAGTAACCTATTGGCAGAAAGGGACAGTTCTGCCTATGTACTACACCTGAGAGCGGAAAGCATGGGGCAAGTCTATGACAACACAAAAATCATGTATGTGACAGATGCCTATCTGGACATACAGAAAAGGTATCCCAATGATTATCTGTCTGCTGCCAAACTCGGCAACATCTATGTAGCAGGCCACCAATATGAAGACGCCATAAACATAACGGAGAAATACCGTTCCATAGACTCTACCAACGTCCTTGTGAACCGCATCAATGCCCAAGCCTATTGCCTGAACAAAGATTACCCCAAAGCAATAGAAAGATATGAACAACTATTGCAGGAAAAAGACAGTTCTTTCCAGACCTGCTTCTACGCCGGAATCAGCTACTATGCCCTCGAAGACTTCTATCCTGCACACGACTTGCTTGAAAAAGCTCTTAAAAATGACAATACGAACATCAACGTCCTCTATTACCTAGGCCGTGCCTGCTCCAAGACATCATGGAAAGAGGATGGAGTAACCTATCTAGAAACTGCCGTAAACCTTGCCATACCCAGTGACAGTGTCATGTCCCGCCTATATGTGGGGCTTGCGGATTGCTACAATATGGCATTTCAATACACCAATCAGGCAAATGCCCTTCTAACACAATATGAAAAATACGACCGGCAGAAACACAGACTGCTTTATGACGCAGCCTTTGTCTATTATTACTATCTGAAAGATGCGTCCAAAGCAGAGCGATACCTGATGGCATACCTGAAAACCCGCCCAAAAGACAGTAAGGACAAAGCCCAGGAAATGGATGCCGACGGAGTTCCCGTCATCGGAGAAAACAACCGGTACAATGCCGCCGAGAACTGGCTGAAGGACATCAGAGAAAAGCGCAAGAAAGAAGAGTTCTTCAAGGGAAAAGTCGATACTGCCAGCGTAGCCCCAATCAAATAGAAATCAGTGAAAACGTTTGCATAATATAATAAGATACAGTAACGGAGAAAGTTAATCTTTCTCCGTTATTTGTTTTAAATTAGCGCAAAAAATTAACCGTAAAGTTACTATCATGAAAAAAGTATTCTTAATCTTGGGAACACTCTTACTCTCCCTCAGTACGTATGCAGCTATGAATGTGAACAAAATCGACCCTCCGTTCTGGTACACCGGCATGCAGAACCCAGAACTTCAGCTGATGGTCTATGGAGAAGGCATCGGCAATGCATCAGTATCCGTCAATTATCCCGGCGTCTCATTGAGCAGCACCGTCAAACTGGAAAGCAATAACTACCTCCTGGTCTATCTGAAACTGGATAAAGACGTGAAGCCCGGAAAAATCAATCTTACCTTTACCGAAGGAAAAAAGAAACTCGTAAAGGAATATGAACTGAAAAAACGTAGCAAGAAAGGTTGCGAACATAAAGGTTTCGATGCCTCCGACGCACTGTACCTGCTGATGCCTGACCGCTTTGCCAATGGCAATCCGGACAACGACCAGATTGCAGGCATGGCCGAGTACAAGGTAGACCGCAATGACCCCAATGCCCGCCACGGCGGTGACCTTGCCGGCATCGAACAGCACCTCGACTATTTCTCCGACCTTGGCGTCACAGCCCTCTGGTTTACTCCGGTATTGGAGAACAACATGACTGGCGGTTCCTATCACGGCTATGCCACCACAGACTACTATAAAGTAGACCCGCGCTTCGGTACCAACGAAGAATACAAGCAACTGATTGAAAAAGCCCATGCACGCAGCATCAAAATCGTAATGGACATGATTTTCAACCACTGCGGTGTAGAGCATGTATGGATTAAGGACATGCCCTCCAAAGACTGGTTCAACAATCCCGACCACGAAAACAGCTTTGTACAGACTTCTTTCAAACTGACTCCGCATGTTGACCCTTATACTTCCCGCTACGACTTCGACCAGATGAACGACGGCTGGTTCGTGACCGCCATGCCCGACCTCAACCAGAAAAATCCTCACGTTTACCGCTATCTGGTACAGAACAGTTTCTGGTGGATTGAATTCGCCAATATCGATGGTATCCGTATGGACACTTACCCGTACGCCGACTACGATGCCATGAGCAACTGGATGAAGGAACTGAACGAAGAATATCCAAACTACAACACCGTAGGCGAAACCTGGGTTACCGAACCTGCCTATACCGCTTGGTGGCAGAAGGATTCCAAACTATCAGCTCCCAAGAACAGTAACCTCAAGACCGTCATGGACTTCAGCTTCTTCGACAAGATAAATATTGCCAAGAACGAACAGACTGAGACTTGGTTCAAAGGACTTGACCGCGTATATAATAACTTTGTATATGACTTCCTCTACCCCAACCCCGCTTCCGTACTGGCGTTCATCGAAAACCATGACACCGACCGCTTCCTGGGCGAAGGCGACAACCTGCCGATGCTGAAGCAAGCCTCTACCTTGTTGCTCACCACCCGCCGCATTCCACAACTCTACTACGGAACAGAAATCATGATGAATGGTGTGAAAAGCAAGAGCGACGGATATGTCCGCAAAGACTTCCCCGGCGGATGGGTAGATGACGCAGCAACTGCACTGACCACAACAGGACGCACCAAGATACAGAACGAATGCTACAACTTCTATAAAACCATTCTGAATTGGCGCAAAGGAAACGACGTGATTGCCAAAGGCAGCATGGTACAGTTCATGGTACAGAACGGAGTTTATGCTTACGCCCGTCTACACGAAGGCAAAACCGTATTCGTAATGCTGAACGGAACCGATGCCGAAACCACTGTTCCTTTGAAATTCTACAAAGAAATCCTGAAGGAATGCAAACAAGGAAAAGATATCCTTAGCGGAAAAACCATTGCTTTCGGTGAAGAACTGAAGATGGCTCCCAGAGAATCGTTAGTGATAGAATTATAATCAACTCTTGTGAATTCAGCAACACTACTGAATTCAGCATCTTTGCGATGTTATTTGACAACATAGCACCGCAAATCGCTGAAGATACCCCTTGGAGATGGCTTGCAGATACTTTATCTGCAAGTCATCTCCAAGTTTTCATAAAATAGGTATTATGACAAGTACCCTTTACATTCACCTGAAACGCTATAAATTAAGACTCATCTCTATTTAAACATCCATTTCTGAAATGACAAACAAACTTAACCATCTCATAGCACCAGCCTATATTAACAAATCAGCCCTTGCAACACGATGTGTCACAAGGGCTGACAATTATAATATTCAGATTATCTTTCTATTATTCAGCCAATTTATTGTCTGAACCAAGCACATTGATGATTTTGTGCTTATACAGTTTCTCCATATTGTCACGAGCCGGACCCAGATACTTACGCGGATCGAATTCAGCAGGTTTCTCAGCAAAAGTCTGACGGATAGCTGCAGTCATAGCGAGACGAGAGTCAGAGTCGATGTTAATCTTGCAAACAGCAGATTTAGCAGCTTCGCGCAACCACTCTTCGGGGATACCGATAGCAGCCTTCAAAGCGCCACCAAACTTGTTGATAGTCTCTACCTCTTCCTGAGGAACTGAAGAAGAACCGTGGAGCACGATAGGGAATCCCGGCAATTCTTTTTCTACAGCCTTCAATACGTCGAACGCCAAAGGAGGAGGAACCATACGGCCAGTAGCAGGATCAATAGTACATTGTTCCGGAGTGAACTTGTAAGCACCGTGAGAAGTACCGATAGAGATAGCCAATGAATCGCAACCAGTACGGGTAGCAAAGTCTACTACTTCTTCAGGGTTAGTATAAGTATGGTGGTCAGAAGAAACTTCGTCTTCAACGCCAGCCAATACACCCAGCTCACCTTCTACAGTTACATCGAACTGATGAGCATATTCAACCACCTTCTTAGTCAAAGCCACGTTTTCTTCGTAAGGAAGGTGTGAACCGTCAATCATCACTGAAGAGAAACCAGAGTCTATACAGCTCTTGCAAGTTTCAAATGTATCACCATGGTCAAGGTGAAGAACGATTTCAGGCTTCTCGCAACCCAATTCCTTGGCATATTCCACAGCACCCTGAGCCATGTAGCGCAGCAATGTAGCATTAGCATACTGACGGGCACCCTTAGATACTTGCAGGATAACCGGAGACTTTGTTTCTACAGCAGCCTTAATGATAGCCTGCATCTGTTCCATGTTATTGAAGTTGAATGCAGGGATTGCATATCCACCTTTGATAGCCTTTGCAAACATTTCTTTTGTGTTTACAAGACCTAAATCTTTGTAATTAACCATTTTGTTTAAATTTTATTGTTAGTGAATTAAAATTCTTCGCAAAAGTAATCATTATCCTTTAAAGTAAAGAACTTGACGGGAATAAAATATCCGGCTCATCCCATCAAATCCATTCAATTTCAAAGCTATTGGCTTCATTTAACAGATTATTGTAATCTCTATATTACAAACTCCTTGCATCAGGCGAAACCAATCATACTTTTGCCATTCATACTTCTATCAACAAAAAGCCGGAGAACATGTTTGCCCTCCAGCTTCCGTTTACACATTATTATTACAGCTATTTCTTCAGATAGATGATAGTCGGCAAATGGTCACTGTAACCGTTCAGCCAAGCCCCGCCCCCATGCGTACGCAAAGGAGCACCTTTGTATTTGCCATCCTGCTGAATCAGATAATCACGGATGAAAACTTCATTGTGGGTATAGCGTAATCCTTTCTTCGCCTTCAGCAATGGTTTTGAAATGACAATCTGGTCAAACAAGTTCCATTTGCCCCGATAAAGCAATGTCCCTACTCCCTTGTCTTCCAAAGTCACCCACCAAGGATTATAGAATTCGCCTTTCTTCACTTGCTTCGGATATTTGCGCGCTCCCAGCACCTCCATACTTTCGTCCATCGGGTCATCATTCATATCCCCCATCACGATGAGCTTCAGTTTCTTGTCGCTACGCATCAGAGAGTCCTTCAAAGCCTTTACTTGTCTGGCTGCATGCACACGCACCGGCGACTTTGCTCCACGGGAGGGCCAGTGGTTCACTATCACACAGACGCGCTCTCCCGCCAGTTGCCCGTCCACAATCAGGAAGCCGCGCGTCAAGTGCACCGTATCTCCCTCAAAAGGAGTGGAAAGCACCAACTTCGAGTGGGTAACGCTGAACTGCTTCGGGTCGTACAACAAGGCACAGTCAATGCCCCGTCTATCCGGTCCTTCATAATGCACAAACTCATAATTGGAAATGGCAGGCTGCTTTACAAGATCCTCCAGCACCCGGCTGTTCTCCACTTCCGCCACTCCGATGAATGCCGGACCCTCCGGTACCAAATCACGCGAAAGAGAGCCCAGTACTTTGGAAAGGTTCTGTAGTTTGGATTCATACTTCTTCACCGTCCACCGATAGCTGCCATCGGGCAAGAATTCATTGTCGTTCTTACCGGCATCATGAACCGTATCGAATAAGTTTTCAAGATTATAGAACGCAACGCTATACAGTTTCCGTTCCGCATTTTGTGCTCCCAGCGTTGCCACGCACAGCCAGAAAGAGCATAAGACAAGTATTTTCCTCATAAATTCACAAATTATTAAGTACTGCAAAAGTCAGAAATAAAATGCGATAAACCTACTAAATAAAAATAAATCTGATTTTATTTTGCAGAATCTCCAACTTGCACTATCTTTGCGCTCTGAAAAGAAGACCATTACACTATTTATTACCAAAATAGTAACAGAATATAAATTTTTAAAAGAAAATATCAAAATGAAAAAAGGTATTCATCCCGAAAATTACCGTCCGGTAGTATTTAAAGATATGTCAAATGGTGATGTATTCTTGTCTCGTTCCACTTGCAATACGAAAGAGACTATCGAATTCGAAGGTGAAACTTATCCGCTGGTAAAGCTGGAAATCTCCAGCACTTCTCACCCGTTCTACACTGGTAAGTCCAAGCTGGTTGACACCGCCGGTCGTGTTGATAAGTTCATAAGCCGCTACGGTAACCGTAAGAAATAATCAGTTTCAAGCAGACTGAAAAAAGGGAGTCTTTCACTGAAAGGCTCCCTTTTTTGTTTCCACCTCCCACTGCAGGACCGATAAATAGGGAATCCCCTGTCACAGAATAGAGAAAAAAACGAGATTTCCTTCAATGCAGCCATGAATTATGTCAACAAGCGCTATAAGGAAACCGCCCAGCTGATGCGTATAAACAAGCAAGCCCAAGCCGCCGGTATACTGAAGAAATACATCATCTTGCTTTCGGATTACGAAGGTCAAGGTATAGAAGGAGCAGAAAAGGAATGGACTGATAAAGAGACAGGTTGGGCAAACCGGATACTGGACAGGATAAGCAGAATATAATAGAGAATGAAACAGGCTTTATTTTTTCAGACGGAAGAGCAAAAGAAGATATTTACTTTTGTCTTTTTGTTCTTCCGTCTGAAAAATAAAGCCTATATCAGTATCTAAGAAACAGTCATAAGGTGATTTTGGGATACACCATCATCCTTCTTATTATTGTTTGCGGAACGGCGGCTTCACAACCACAGCTTTCAGCTTGCGTCCCCGCATGTCAATGCAGATTTCCGTACCAACTTTACTGTATTCGGGTCTGATATACCCCATTCCGATACCAATCTTACGCGTAGGCGACATAGTTCCGGAGGTTACCACACCGATGGCAGCACCATCCGTACCATACAGTTCGTAACCATGACGGGGGATACCACGGTCTATCATTTCAAACCCCACCAACTTACGGGTAGTGCCTTCTGCCTTCTGCTTTTCAAGCATCGGACGATTGGTGAAGTTCTTTCCCTCCACAAACTTGGTAATCCATCCTAACCCGGCTTCAATGGGCGAAGTAGTGTCGTCCAAATCGTTGCCATACAAACAGAATCCCATTTCCAAACGAAGCGTATCACGCGCCCCTAAACCAATCGGCTTAATGCCGAACTCTGCACCTGCCTCAAACACCGCATCCCAAACCTTCATGGCAGCCTCCGGATAGAAATAAAGCTCAAAACCACCCGCACCGGTATATCCGGTATTGGAGATAATGACATCTTTTTCTCCGGCAAACTCACCGTGGGTAAAAGTATAGTAAGGAAGGTCGGAAAGATTTATGGAAGTCAGCTTCTGCAAAGCCAGAATGGCCTTCGGTCCTTGCACCGCAAGCTGTGCCATGCGGTCGGAAGCATTTTCCAATTCAGCGCCTTCCGTATTATGAGACACACACCAATTCCAGTCTTTCTCAATGTTCGAAGCATTCACGACAAGCAGGTATTTTTCCGGCTCATAATGATAGACCAATAGGTCGTCTACAATGCCTCCGTTTTCGTTGGGGAAGCAAGTATACTGTACTTTTCCCGGTGTAAGGGCAGCCACATTATTGGAAGTCACTTTCTGCAGAAAGTCCAAAGCATGAGGACCTTTCACCCAGAATTCTCCCATGTGTGAGACGTCGAATACACCGACACCCTGACATACTGTAAGGTGCTCGTCAATGATGCCTGAATACTCGATAGGCATATTATATCCCGCAAACTCGTGCATCTTGGCACCCAGCGAGATGTGTTTTTCGGTAAACGGAGTGGTTTTCATGAAACTATTAGAGTTATAAGTTATGAATTATTTATTTGCTGGCGACAAGTTCGGCAATCTTGACGATGACGTTCATTGCTTTCTCCATATTCTGGATAGGCACGAACTCATAACGACCGTGGAAGTTCAATCCACCGGCAAAGATATTGGGACAAGGCAGGCCCTTGAAAGAGAGCTGGGCGCCGTCCGTACCTCCGCGAATGGCTTTTACACGAGGCTCTACACCTACTGCCTTCATAGCGGCAAAAGCAGTGTCAATGATATGCATCACCGGTTCAATCTGTTCACGCATATTGTAGTATTGGTCGCGAAGTTCCAGAGTGGCGGTATTCGGACTGTATTCTTCATTGATTTTTGCCACAAGACGTTCCATCTCCTTCTTGCGCTCTTCAAAGCGGGCGCGGTCGTGGTCACGGATTATGTAAGAGAGTGTTGTCTGCTCCACTTCACCGGTAATGCCTATCAGATGATAAAAACCTTCGTAACCTTCAGTATGCTCCGGAGCCTCATCAGCCGGAAGCATGGACATGAAACGGTTGGCAATGCGGATAGAGTTAATCATTTTATTCTTGGCATAACCCGGATGCACATTACGTCCCTTGAAGCTTATCTTGGCAGAGGCTGCATTGAAGTTCTCGAATTCAAGTTCACCCACTTCTCCACCGTCCATGGTATAGGCCCATTCGCAGCCGAACTGCTCTACATTGAACTTATGAGCCCCCAGACCGATTTCCTCATCCGGATTAAATCCGATACGGATTTTACCGTGCTTGATTTCGGGATGTTCCTTCAGATATACCACTGCCGATACAATCTCGGCAATGCCTGCTTTATCGTCGGCACCAAGCAAAGTCTTGCCGTCGGTCACAATCAAATCCTCCCCTTGGTGGCCGAGTAGTTCGGGGAACTGGGTGGGAGAAAGAACCACATTCTCTTCGGCGCAAAGAACAATGTCCTTACCGTCATAATTCTGCACGATACGCGGAGAAACATTCTTTCCGCTCATATCAGGACTTGTATCCATGTGGGCAATAAAGCCGATGACAGGCAACGGCTTGTCCGTATTGGCAGGAAGAGTGGCGAACAGATAACCATTTTCGTCCAACGAGATTTCTTCCAAACCCAAAGATTCCAATTCTTCTTTCAGATACCGGGCAAACACCATTTGTCCCGGAGTACTCGGAGTAACCCCAGTCTCTTCACTGGACTGAGTATCGAAGCTTACGTACTTTAAAAAACGTTCTACTAAAGTCATGATGAATAATGATTAGTGATTAATGGTCAGTGATTAATGGTCAGTGATTAGTAATTGGCGAAAAGCATTATCCGAATGGCATTAATCATTAATCACTAATCATTAATTACTATTTTGTGCTGTAAAGATAAAAAAAGGAGCGAGAACTGCCAAGCAATTCACGCCCCTTTTTTATGCCTTAAGGACAAATTGTCAATCAAAAATGGCTGCTACCGTCAAAACAGTGCGTACAAATCTTACACTTAGGCAGTCCGATAGCTTCAACCAAGGTTTCCAACGTATTGAACTTCAATGATGAAAGTCCGAAACGTTCGCGAATAACGTCCACCATCTTTTCGTATTCGGGCGAACCGGTAGTGGCATATTTATCGAGATTCTTATTCTCATCGCCCTCCAGCTCCTTGATGACACGACGGGTAATCAGCTCCATATCGCTTTTGGAAGCCGTGAATCCCACAAACGGACAGCTATATATCAATGGAGGACAAGCAATCCGAATATGCACCTCCTTGGCACCATACTCATACAACACCTTCACATTGTCGTGCAACTGGGTACCCCGGACAATAGAGTCATCACAAAACAGCAGGCGCTTTCCCTCAAGCATGGCACGATTGGGAATCAGCTTCATCTTTGCCACCAGCGAACGCAACTCCTGCTTGCTGGGAGTAAAGCTACGAGGCCAGGTCGGAGTATATTTGGAAATGGCACGATGATAAGGAACTCCTTTACCTTCAGCATACCCAAGTGCCATACCTACACCCGAATCGGGAATGCCGCAGGCACAATCTACCTCTGACTTATCTGTCTGCGCCATCTTGAAACCGGAGGCAAAACGCACTTCCTCTACATTCTTACCTTCGTAGCAGGAAGTGGGGAAACCGTAATAGACCCATAGGAAGGAGCAAATCTGCATTCCTTCATCAGGCTTGCGCATCTGTTCCACACCATCAGCACGCATCCGTACAATCTCCCCAGGACCCAAATAGCGGTCTATCTCGTAACCAAGATTCGGAAAGCTGCTCGACTCACTTGTGGCAGCATACGCACCATCTTTCTTGCCAATCACAATCGGGGTACGTCCCCAGCGGTCGCGGGCAGCAATAATGCCGTCTTCCGTCAATAACAGCATGGAACAGGAACCTTTAATATGCTTATATACATTTTCAATTCCTTCGACAAATGTCTTTCCTTGTATAATAAGAAGGGCGATAAGTTCCGTCTGATTGGTTTTGCCCGAACTGAGTTCGGCAAAGTGCATGTTCTGAGCCAACAGTTCGGTTTCCAGTTCTTGCAGGTTCACGATTTTGGCTACCGTTACAATGGCAAAGCGACCAAGATGGGAATTGAGGACAAGGGGTTGAGGGTCTGTGTCGCTAATGATTCCTATTCCGGAATTTCCCTTGAACTGGTCTAGTTCATCCTCAAACTTCGTGCGGAAATAGGTACTTTCCAGATTGTGGATGGAACGGGTAAACTGCGCCGTTTCCGCATCGTATGTAGCCAACCCACCACGTTTTGTCCCTAAATGTGAATTATAATCTGTGCCGTAAAACAAATCTGCCACACAGCTTGTTGCCTTGGCGACTGTTCCGAAAAAACCTCCCATAAATTCTGTTTTGTTATTGGTTTCTAAAATTAACGGGTGCAAAGGTATGAAGAATTTGCGAAATTCGGGCAGATTTAAAATGAATAAAAAAGGCAATATATCTCTTGTCCCATACAGAAATTACTATCGGAAACATAATAACTTTTGTGATTGGAACCAAAAGACTGCATATTTCCATATAAAGGGATTCTTAATGATTATGCAATCTGTTATCCGAGTGCAAACATAAAGGTTTCCCCAAAGAACGGACTTACCAAAAATTCGGGTCTTGATGCTATTTTTACGGTATAAGAATGAGCTTACCCTAACACAAAAAAAGCCCCGCAAAGATTGGACTTCTGCGGGGCCTCACTAATACCTAATACAAACTCTTTCTATCCTAAATTATCTCCACTTCTTCACAGTCTTCTTGTCAGCCGGAGTCGCTTCAATCAAACTCAATGCAAAACCACCGCTACGCGCTTCCTTCACGGACATTTTGGTCTTACCGGTTACGATACCTTTCTTTATCTGATAAGAAGTAGGGTTCTCCTTGTAATCGGCATCTTTACTGTCTGCATAGAGAGTGGCTACGTATTGCTTGCCCGGTTCAAGGAAATCGAGCGTGAAGTTGGCCGTACGTGCATTCTCGTCTGTAATACCGCCAACAAACCAGTTGCCGGTTCCTTTTGCTTTACGGGCCACGGTAATGTAATCACCCGGTTCTGCTTCAATGTACTTGCTGTCATCCCAGTCTACTGCCACATCCTTGATGAATTGGAAAGCATCCATGTGCTTTTCGTAGTTCTCAACCAAGTCGGCAGCCATCTGCAACGGGCTGTATAAAGTTACATACAGAGCGAGCTGCTTGGCAAGTGTAGTCTGCACTTGTCCGTGAGGCAAATCACCCATAAAGTCGAGCTTTGTATCGAAAATACCCGGTGTATAGTCCATCGGACCGCCAATCAAGCGGTTGAATGGAAGCAATGTGGTATGGAACGGCTTGCTGCCGCCGAATGCCTCATATTCGGTACCGCGTGCAGATTCGTTGCCAATCAAGTTAGGATAAGTACGGCACAAACCGGTAGGGCGTACAGCTTCGTGTGCATTCACGCAAATTTTGTAGTCGGCTGCTTTCTTCACGGCATAGAGGTAGTGGTTGTTCAGCCATTGTCCATAGTGATGTTCGCCGCGGGGAATCATATCACCTACATATCCGCTCTTCACGGCATTGTAGCCATTATCCGCCATAAACTGATAAGCCTTGTCCATATGGCGTTCGTAGTTGCGCACCGAACCGGATGTCTCATGATGCATCATCAGCTTCACTCCTTTACTCCTTGCATATTCATTCAGCATCTTCACGTCGAAATCAGGATAAGGGGTCACAAAATCGAATACATAATCCTTGGATTTGCCAAACCAGTCTTCCCAGCCTTCATTCCAGCCTTCTACCAATACTTGGTCCAGACCGTGCTCGGCTGCGAAGTCGATGTACTTTTTTACATTTTCGTTAGTGGCACCGTGACGGCCATTGGGCTTCATTTTGGAGTAGTCCACTTCACCCAGTTTGATGGAGGGAAGGTCGTCTGTATATGCCCAGGTGCTCTTACCGGCAATCATCTCCCACCATACACCTACGTACTTCACAGGTTTAATCCAGGAAACATCCTCATATGCGCAAGGTTCATTCAGGTTCAGAGTGATTTTGGAAGCAAGAATATCACGGGCATCATCACTGACAATCACCGTACGCCACGGTGACGCGCAGGGAGCTTGCAGATAACCTTTATCGCCTACTGCATCGGGAGTAAGCCAAGATTCAAAAACGAAATTCTTATCATCCAGGTTCAAGTGCATGCAAGAGTAATCCACCAAAGCAGCTTCATGCAAGTTGATGTATAAGCCATCGGCAGTCTTCATCTGCAAAGAAGTCTGAACACCGGTGGGCGAAAACGGGGTTTGCGAAGAGTTAGGCGTAATGGCCCCTTTCATCAGCCCGCGGATTTCAGAAAGTTTGGATTCTGTGTAGTCATATTCCTGCGTATCGTAGTCGCCCGGAATCCAGAAGGCTGTGTGGTCGCCAGTCATGGCAAACTGAGTACGCTCCTCCTTAATCACGAAATAGTTCAAGTTCTTCTGCAAAGGGAATTCATAGCGGAAGCCCATACCATCGTCGAACAAACGGAAGCGGATAATGATGTTCCTATCCTGCGCCTTTTGGTTGAGCGTCACAGCCAGCTCATTGTAGTGGTTACGGATTTGCTTCACTTCACCCCATACCGGTTCCCAAGTCTCGTCGAAAGTGGAAGTCTTTGCATCCGCCAGCATGAAGCCATTCATCAGACCGGGGTCGTTTTTCAGTTCAAGTCCTAGTTTGGAAGGGTTAATCACCGGCTTTCCTTTGTAAGAAAGTTCGTAGACGGGTTCGCCTTGTGCATTTACCGAAAAATTCAATTGAAGTTGTCCGTTGGGAGAGGTAATCTCCTCTGCCATTGCTACACCACTCACCAACAAAACGAGCAGGAAGCAGGCCAATTTTGTACAGATTGCTTTCATGTTTCTCATGCTATTGTTAAAAAATAATGTTCGTGATGCAAATATAGACAGGAAAGCAATAAGTTCTGAGCCTTATACATATAAAAGACAAAGGATTTACCGGCAAACGTTTGCATGAGCCCCATCTCCGTAAGCAGAATGGAGGACGAAGTATATCAACCAAACAAAGAATGCGTTTTCGGACAATATTATTTGCCGAAATGTAGAGCGATACTATCGGCCTCTGATTTCATTTAACTCCTGATAACTTCCTCAAATGAAAGAGCCGTAGGTACATGCAATAAAAAAGTGAAATCAAGCTTGCGGATATGTATCCCAAAGTTGGGAACGGGCATCCCAAGGTTGGGGATGTCTATCCCAAGCCTTGGGATAGAACTTGCAGCCTGTATTTGTCATTTCTGCTACGAATACTTCAGGAATTTATTATCTGTGTTTTGCAACTTTATTGCAAGTGTTTGCCAGGCGGGAAACCTATATTCTGTGGCAAGATTGCCACTCTTTGGCAGAAGAAACAAGAAAGAGGGAGCGATTGCCTGAATATCCCCCCCTCTGACTCCCTTCAACTCCCTTTAATGAAAAAGCCATAGCAGGAACACTTGAAATAAAGGCAGATTCCCAATATCAAACCGGAATTTCACTACCTTTGCAACCCAAACCAAACCCGGATAACCTATGACCAGATTACTGATAGCCATTTTCCTTGGTGGGGGCACCGGTAGCGTACTGCGCTACTGCATGCAGATGATGCTCCATGAACGCATAGTCCCCTACTCTTTCCCGTGGACCACGTTCACTGTCAACATCCTCGGAAGTTTCCTCATCGGGCTATTTTATACCTTATCCACCCGTTTCAACCTTTCTACCGAGGTACGGCTGTTGCTAACTACCGGCCTGTGCGGAGGATTCACCACCTTCTCCACTTTCAGCAATGACGGGCTGATTCTGATAAAACAAGGGTTCTACGGAATATTTGCCTTATATACCTTATTAAGTATCACATTAGGAGTCCTGACAGCCTTCGCCGGCGGCGCCTTCGGACGCTGTATATAACCCAAACACCCCTATGAAACCCAGCAAGCCTTTTGTCATGCCTCCCGTACGCATCATCCCTCCTACCTTAGAGAGACAAAGTGAAAGTTCCAAATCATTGGAAGAATGGCTGAATACGGAAGAAACTGTCAGAGACCTTCACTTCGGTAAACGGACAGAGGAACACATGGAGTATTCCTACAAAAGCATCACCAACTGTACTTTCAGTCATATCCAATTCAGCGCCTGCAAACTGAAATCCTGCCATTTCACTGACGTACGTTTTGAACATTGCGACCTTTCCAACATCTCATTTGCCGAAAGTTCTCTGTTCAGAGTGGAATTCATATCCTGCAAACTGGTGGGAACCAATCTGCCGGAAACAATATTGAACCATCTGACAATGAAGGACTGCAATGCCAGATACCTCAATCTTTCCATGAGTAAAATCAATCAAGCCCGCTTCACCTCTTGTGACTTGCGCAACAGCGACGTCAACGACTGCAAACTTGCCTCCATCGCCTTTGAAAACTGTGAGCTGGTAGAATCCGAGTTTTCACACACCCCTCTAAGAGGAATCGACTTGAGCGACTCGCACATAGGAGGTATACGCCTCAACCTGCCCGACATACGGGGAGCCATCGTCAATACTTCCCAAGCCATGGAGTTGACTGCTCTTTTAGGCATTACAATAAAGGATTAAAAACGAAAAACAATTCCCTATTTTCATTTGTTAGTAAGGTAGTTCATAATAAAAACTGACTAAATATGAAAATAAAAAAGATTATCGGACGTGAAATCCTCGATTCAAGAGGAAACCCCACCATAGAAGTAGATGTGACCTTGGAATCGGGCTTTATGGGCCGTGCTTCCGTCCCGTCGGGTGCCTCCACCGGAGAGCACGAAGCACTGGAGCTGCGCGATGGCGACAATAAACGCTATGGAGGAAAAGGTGTGCTGAAAGCCATAAACAATATCAACAACATCATTGCTCCCAAGCTAGTCGGCATGTCCGCACTCGAGCAGATGGAAATAGACCATACCATGTTGGCACTGGACGGTACGAAAACAAAATCCAATCTGGGTGCAAATGCCATTCTTGGCGTATCTCTTGCAGTAGCCAAAGCTGCTGCCGCCTATCTCGATATTCCACTCTACCGCTATATCGGTGGTACAAATACCTATGTGATGCCTGTACCGATGATGAACATTATCAATGGCGGTTCGCACAGTGACGCTCCCATTGCCTTCCAGGAATTCATGATACGCCCCGTAGGTGCCCACTCCTTCCGTGAAGGTCTGCGCATGGGTGCCGAAGTATTCCATGCGCTGAAGAAAGTTCTGAAAGGCCGTGGCCTCAGCACAGCCGTAGGCGATGAAGGAGGTTTCGCTCCTAACCTGGAAGGCACAGAAGACGCACTGAACGCCATCATTTCCGCCATCAAGGCTGCCGGATATGAACCGGGCAAAGATGTAATGATTGCCATGGACTGCGCTTCTTCCGAGTTCTACCATGACGGCATCTACGATTACACCAAATTCGAAGGTGAAAAAGGCAAGAAACGTACTGCCGACGAACAGATTGACTATCTGGAAGAGTTAATCAACAAGTATCCCATCGACTCTATCGAAGACGGCATGAGCGAGAACGACTGGGACGGCTGGAAAAAACTGACCGACCGTATCGGTAACCGTTGCCAGTTGGTAGGAGACGATTTGTTCGTCACCAATGTGGACTTCCTTGCAATGGGCATCGGAAAAGGCTGTGCCAACTCCATACTGATTAAAGTAAACCAGATAGGTTCGCTGACCGAAACACTGAACGCCATCGAAATGGCACACCGCCACGGATATACCACCGTAACTTCCCATCGTTCCGGCGAAACGGAAGATGCGACTATCGCAGACATAGCCGTAGCTACCAACAGTGGACAAATCAAGACCGGTTCGCTGAGCCGCTCAGACCGCATGGCAAAGTACAACCAACTGCTTCGCATCGAAGAAGAACTGGGAAGCAATGCGGTGTATGGATATAAGAAAGTGACGAGTGATGAGTGATGAGTTATTTGCCGGTGTTTTCCTTTGCTGGGAGGCGGGGCTTATGATGAACAAAGCATTCATATAAATACAAGAAGGGGCGAACCGTCACGGTCCGTCCCTTCTCTTTTTTAACCTTCAATCAACAATCAATCTACTACCTTAAAGAAAACTTCTTCTCCACTTTGGCTATCCGGTGCCACCCAAAGAGCAAAGTCTCCGGCTTCCACCGTCTTCACCATATCTATATTCCAGAAAGCAAGTTCACTTATCGGAAGTTCAAACGATACATTTTTCTTCTCACCCGGCTTCAATGTGATGCGGGCAAAGCGTTTCAGCTCTTTCACCGGACGGGTCACCGAAGCAAACTTGTCCTGCACGTAAAGCTGGGCTACCTCGGTACCTTCATACTTTCCGGTATTCTCAAGGTCGAAAGTCACAGTCAGCACATCTTCCTTCTTCAGATTGGCAGACGAGAGTTTCACATTATCATATTTGAACGTCGTATACGACAGACCGTAACCAAAAGGATACAGCGGATCGAAACCTGCATCCATATAGAAAGAAGTACATCCCAACGAAGTCTGCCCCGCTTCCAACGGAATGTCATTCAGCAAAACCTCATTCCGCGTAGCCGGACGTCCGGAACTGTTATGAGCATAATAAACCGGTATCTGTCCTACCATCTTCGGGAAAGTCACCGGAGTCTTGCCACTTGGCACAGCCTTACCCCACAGCAAGTCGGCCAATGCCGGTCCTCCCATGGTTCCGGGATGGAACGAATAAAGTACAGCTGACGAGAGTTCGACTTCCTTTCCTATGGTCAACGGACGCCCTGCCATTACGACAGTAACCACCGGTTTTCCCGTTTTCGCCAAAGCGGCAATCAGTTCGCTTTGCGCACCTTGCAGGTTCAGGTCGGCCAGGCAATGCGCCTCTCCTGAAAGAATAGCCTCTTCGCCTACAAATGCCAAAATAACATCGGCACGTGCGGCGGCAGCAGCGGCTTTGGCAACACCTGCCATATTCTTGTCACGGCTATAAGTCAGCCCCGGCTCGTATATCACCTGCACTTTGTCCCCCACCAGTTCCTTGATGGCCTTCAACGGTGTCACAGTTTTCGTCTTGTCACCATCAAATATCCAGGTACCCAATTGGTCATAAGGTGCATTTGCCATCGGACCTACCACAGCAACTGTCTTTACTGAAGATTGCAAAGGCAATGTCTCCTTTTCGTTCTTCAACAAGATGGCCGATTCCACAGCAGCTTGCTTGGCAGCCTCCAGATGAGAAGGAGCATAAAGTTCCTCTATCCGTTTCTCATCCACATAAGGATTATCAAACAGTCCCAACCGGAATTTGATACGCAGAATATTCCGCACGGCATCGTCTATGGCAGACTTCTTGACCTTACCTTCTTTTATCAATCCCGGCAATTCCTTGACAAACGTATAGCTGACCATCTCCATATCCACACCAGCATTTACCGCCTTCATTGCTGCCTCTTTAGAATCGGCAGCAAAGCCATGTGCTATCATTTCGGCTACTGAAGCCCAGTCTGAAACTACTATTCCATCAAATCCCCATTCACCACGAAGCACATCTTTCAAAATAAAAGTGTTTCCGGTAGACGGCGCTCCGTCATTGTCATTGAACGAAGTCATGAAAGTAGCCGCCCCAGCCTTGGCAGCAGCCTCGAATGGAGGAAGATAGACATTACGCAGGCGACGCTCCGGAATAAAAGTAGAGTTATAGTCACGTCCCCCTTCCGCAGCTCCATATCCTACAAAATGTTTGGGACATGCCGCAATAGAGGTAGGATGATTCAAAGAATCCCCCTGAAAGCCTTTTACCATGGCAGCCCCCATCACCGAAGTGAGGTATGTATCTTCTCCACATCCCTCGGCCATACGCCCCCAACGGGGATCGCGAGCCACATCTATCATCGGTGCAAATGTCCAGCGGATACCCACGGCAGAAGCCTCCACAGCCGCTACCCGTGCACCATCCTTAGCCACCTGCGGGTTGAAAGATGCCGCCTGTCCCAAAGGGATAGGGAATATAGTTTTGAAACCATGGATAACATCGCGTGCCATCAGTAAAGGGATGCCCAAACGGGATTCCTCCATTGCCACACGCTGCAAGGCATTGACACGCACCGGATCTACTTCATTCAGGATAGACCCGACTTCACCTTTCTTTATCAATCCGCTCATATCCTCTATGTTGCCATAAGAAGAAATCTGGTTCATCTGCCCAATCTTTTCTTCCAATGTCATACGGGACAACAGCGTTTCTATTTTCTGCTCGATGACTGCATCATTTTCTGTATCCTGCACTTGAGTACAAGATATAAAAGGAAGCAGCAACAAACAAGCAGAGAGCATTTTCATTGTTTTCATCTTTAATCTATTACTTGAAATGGAACATTTACTGTAGAAACAAACCCCGTATTATCAAGCACATATACGTACAAACGATATTCTCCGGGAACTGTAATCACAGTCTCATACACATCCTTATCTGACACAGCCACATCACCCATTCTTTCCGGACGCGGCTCATAAGAGCCTCCAAAGCCTAGGACTGTGGCTTCTTTCAGCACTTCCCACACATAAGTCAAAGAATCGTTCTCCTTATCTGTAGCAGAAACCTCCGCTTTAAATAAAGTACCAGCTTTGATGCGGACATTATCAATCGCACTTTTACCATTGACAGTCATGCCCCGAACTATCGGAGCCGTTTCATCCAATTCTTTGCCGGTCCACACTCTTTGCATGGCCTCCACCATGGGAGTTTTCTCTCCTTTCAATGGCAGTGAATCCACCTTATCCTCTACAAACATACTAAACCAGGTAGGAGTACGTTCTTCCTTTTGTCCCCACAAGAATACAAAAGAACCCAAGCAACGGGGGTTGGCAGAAATATATTGCGTATAACGCTCTTCGTACACCTGCCGTTTTTCTTCACTGGTCTGTTCTATGGGTGCTTTCCATTCCGTAGAGGCAGTTTCCCACCAACCGGTCGGCCCCCACTCAGTAATCATAAATGCACCTTTGTAGTCCGACCGGTCAACAACAGCCTGCACCTCTCCCATCGGACCATATACATTGATGCCCACATAATCGAGAGACGGAGCATACTTTGCCACAGAGTCCAATGCCGACGGATTGTAGGAAATCACTGTCGAAACCAGATGACGCTTGTCTATCGACTTAATCAGCTGTGCCAGTTCTTCCACAAAATTCCATGCGGCAGCTATATTGGCATTTCCCAACTCAATTTCATTGCCAATACCCCAAGCCAGCAAACTCGTATCATTCTTGAACGTTTCTGCCAACAAGCGGACTTCTTCGCGCATCTTGTTCTTATATTCATCATCGTAATAGCGTATAGAGTCTTTGGTCATACCTATTCCCTGCATTACGTACATGTTGTGCTCTGAAGCCAATGCCAGGTTTTTCTTTATCTCCTCCACATTACCTCCCCAGGTTCTGAAGGCATTGGCACCACTCTGGGCGGCAATGTCCAGACGATATGTGCCGCCTACGCCTTTAATATAGGTTTCTCTTCCGTCAATGGAAAGTTTATAACCGTCTGTCGCCTTCTCTATCACAATACCATCTAGAGCAGAAGGAGAACAAGCAGACAGCAAAACCAAACAGATAAAAATAAATATTTTTTCTTTTTTCATTATCAATTGTCCTAAAGCATAAGTATCTATATTATAGATAAAACTAACATTTAGTCTGCACATTCAAATTCCATTTAAATAAAACAGCTCTACTTTTTCTGAAACACGCGTACATAGTCCACCTTCATCGTCA
This sequence comes from Bacteroides muris (ex Fokt et al. 2023), assembly GCF_024704895.1. Lineage (NCBI taxonomy): Bacteria > Pseudomonadati > Bacteroidota > Bacteroidia > Bacteroidales > Bacteroidaceae > Bacteroides > Bacteroides muris (ex Fokt et al. 2023). The sequence goes on from NZ_JAMZEE010000007.1 coordinate 86,122, forward strand.
CTGGAAGAGCAGACTCGTCCACACCGTTCATTCCACCCCAATCACCGCCCCAAGCCAGATTCAGAATGGGATAGAAAGCATAATGGAAAGGCCATTGATTATGCCCAGCTCCCAATTGTTGCTTGGTAACAGCCAACTGTACCTTACCATCCACGTATGTAGTGATGGCATCTTCCGTCCACTCTAAAGCATAGAGATGAAATTCTCCCTCTGCCTGTTCTATAGTCATGGCATGCGTTTTCTGCGTACCTTTAGTATGATTATAGTCTTGCGTATGGATAGACGAAGAGACTTCGTTGGGTACGACTCCCACTTCCTCCATAATGTCTATTTCACCACACATGGGCCATGGGTTAGTATTCCAGTCATTACCAACCGGCATCATCCAAAAAGCCGGCCAAGTCCCCTTGCCTTCAGGCAACATGATGCGTGCTTCAAAGTAACCGTATTTCCAACCAGTATTCACTTTAGCATACACACGACCAGAGTAAATTTTACCGTCGGAGCCTTTGAAACAATTAATGTTCAACTTACCGTCCACAAGTTCTGTCACACGCTTTCCGTCAGCAGAACCATTGACGTAATTTTGAAGTTCATTATTTACCCACCCTGCTCCTTGAACCTCGTGTGTCCAATCATTGCCAAGAGATGTGCCCTCATTAAATTCATCATGCCAAACCAACCGATATCCCTCAGGGGTATTGATATCCCGATCTTCAGCCGATTCTTGAATAACTGTTACCGTTACTTTCTCTGCACCAGCCACAACCTCAACTGTACCCGTACGGGAAATCTTTGCATCATTAGCTAAAGTGGTCACAACAATTTCCCCACTATTTTTTTCTGCGCTAATCCAACTATCATTGGATTTCACATTCCATTCGCCAGAAGCAATAACAGATAAGACAAAAGATTCTCCTATAGAATTAGAATACAACTCAGTCTGTGACACTGATAAAGGAGCCGCCTGCGTAAGAGGAATAGATACACGAGTAGCACCGGATTTAACTACCACCGTACCAGTACGAGAAGTAGTACCCGTATGAGCACTGACTATAACTGTCGCTGTGCCTTGGCTAGAAGAAGAACCCATTACATTTACTTTGACCCATGAACTGCAATCATCAGAGGCAAAAGCTGTCCACTCTTTACCAGAACAAACCACATTCACCACATATTGGCTAGCTTGTGCAACAGCCTCTATCTTTTCAGGAGAACATTTAATGGTAACATCCTCGGATTGCGGTTCCTTGTCATCGCTACTGCCACAAGCAATCAACGAAAACAAAAGAATAGATAATAGACAATAGTATTTCATATATATATTTTACAACATAAGTAGAGAAAAAGGGAAAGGATGAAAGTCCAGCAATTGCCAAGATACCACACATCCTTCCCCCTTTTTATTATTCACTGCTTTTAGCAGACCAATATTCTATCCAATACCAGTCATCAATCTCTATGAGTCTGGAAAATAATATCTTTAATAGTCACTTTTGTGTCAGCAGGATTTCCACCAAAATCCAAGACTAAAGATATAGCATGCATATCTTTAGGCGCCTTTTTATTTGCAACCCAAAATTTATTATCTTCATTACCCAACAAGTCCGTCTGTTCTGCAAAGAAGAAGTTATCATCATGTTTGACATCAGGTTCATCAGTCTGAACCAGTTTTACTGTTACCCCCTTCAAATCAGTACTAGGATTTAGAGTGACACAGAAATCATAGGCAGTTTCTGTATCGGCTGACAAATCTGTAACAAACGAGAACTGGTTCTGCCATTGTGCTTCAGTAGCATCAGGGAAAGTGAGTGTATAAGCATTTCCATCCACCACTAAATCTGGATTAGGTCTAGCACTCCAATCCGGGTTTGCATAGAAGAAAGTATTGGTAAAGGTTGCCCCGTTCCAAAGATTGTCTTCACTATCCACCTTCACCCAAGAAGGTTCAGGCTCTTGTACTTCAGGAATTTCCGTACCGTCATCATTAGCATGGTCTTTCAAGACAAAGCTTTCCAAAGTAATATCCGTATTAGCTTCATTACCACCAAAATCGAGTGCAAACTTCAAATCGGTAATATCCACACCAGGAACATTGCTGAACCATATACACTTAGGCTCATTAGCATCCAAAGCCACACGCTGCATATTGATAAACGTATTGTCATCACCTTTCTGCTGTACTTTAACCGTCACGCCCGGATGTTTGGTAGTAGAAGTGATTATCACCGAAAAATCATAGGTTTTATCCACTGACAAAGCAACTACCTTATCCAATTCCACATGCATCTGAGCTTGCCACTGATCGGTAGTAGCTTCCGGTAAGGAAACAACAAATGCACCATTCTGATAAGTATATTTTGGATCTGCAATCTGCCCCCATCCTGGAGCATAGTAGAAAGATGCCACATTGAAAGTTACTCCCTTAAACATGTTAAATTCACTATCTTCCACAAAACCACCAAAACCGTTCATAATAGTCTTCTCTATTTCAAAGGTTTTGGTTATCGAACCATCACTAATGCCATTTGCGTTCTTTACTTTACATTCTACTGTATATGAACCTTTTTTACGATAATATTTGGAAAAGCCATATGAGGCTTGATAAGCGCCGTCAATTATCCAAATTGGAGACACTCCAGGAGCAGAAGTAAATTCAAAGTTTGCATAATTGGTTGTCTGATCTACAGTAACTTTAAAGTTATCAGTATAATCCGATGCTTGTGGGATATTGCCATTGGCTCCCGTAAAATCTTCAGGCGAACATGAAGTCATTGCAAAACCAGCAACCAACACGCCTGCCATATATTTAAATATATTTTTCATATCAATTATTTGTTAATGGAGTTATGGTAAACTATTTATAAGCATTTTGAACCAAAGCCGGATCGGAATCCAACTCTCCCTGTGCAATAGGAATATATTTCTTCTTTGCAGTCCAAGAATTAGTACGGTAACCATATTGATCGGGGATCAGTGCAGTAGTAGCCTTATTGCTGGCTGATGCTCCACTGATTCCTTCAGCACGTACCAAATCAAAATAACGCTTGCCTTCACCTACAAATTCCAAACGACGTTCTGTAAGGACATCGTCAACTGTGACACTCGCAAGTTCAGCTAAACCGGCACGGGTACGAACTTCGTTCAACCATGTCTTAGCCTCCCCAGTACTACTTCCACCTGTACGAAGAGAAAGTTCTGCAGCATTGAGCAATGTTTCAGCATAACGATAATAACGATAGTTGTTATTATAGTTCAAATTCTGGTCACCGGAAGACTGCTTGAAGTTCTTATCATACGGACGATATTTTTGCAACCAAATATGAGTATCTTGATAACGTTTCGTATATTCTACATCTTCGGCAATCACCCAGCAAGTTGCATCACGACGTTTGTCTTGTTCACTAAACATTTGATAAGTTTCAAGACGCATGGGCATAAATCCCCAACCATCATTACCCTTTGACCAACCATCATCACCAGGGAAAGAGTTAGGAGAAATCAAAGTAGGAAGCACTGTGCCACCAACAGCTAACGGACTTCCCCAGCCACGTTCGTTATTAGTTTGCTCATAATTAATTTCCCAGATAGATTCGTCACACCATTCACCTTCCGTTTCCCAGATGTTGGCAAAACTAGGATTCAATCTAAAGCTAGGACTATCAATAAGCTCCTTCATATAACCTAAAGCTTTTGAAAAACGACTTTCATCATTCTGATACATTACCATTTCAGCATATATCATATAAGCCATAGCTTGAGTGACACGTCCCAACTGACCTTCGTCATCAACTTCTTTACCATCTTTGATTGTTTTATAATATTTCAAAGGTAGCACCTTAGAGTCAATTACAGCTTCAAGTTCCACAATCAACTCAGCATAAACCTGATCGGCAGTATATTGCGGAGCCGTATAAGGAGGTTCGGAAAGATTCTCCAAATAGAAAGGTACATTACCAAAATAATGCCACAACATATTATAATAGAAAACACGCAGTAAACGGGCTTGCATCTCATAGAGTTTACGATTGGCCTCAGTAACATCAGTACCCCAATCAAGATATTTCAGTAAGTCATTACAACGTTTGATGCCAGAATAATCCACAGTCCAAAGAGAGCCAAGTGTATTATTTTCATTAGCTTCATAATTAAATAACATATGCCAATTCTGCATATCGGTCTTGGTTGCACCACCTACCCAAAAATTATCGCCCATGATTTCACCGTCAATATTCAAGGCATTGTACTGTCCCAATCCCCAATCTGGCCAATGGAGAGGGTCATAGGCGGCAATCAGAGCTTCCTGAATATGCTCATCCGTAGTATAATAATCTTCCAATGGTTCACCTGTCGGATTTTCCACCTCAAGAAAACTGTCACTGCAACCGGTAGTCAACACTGTAGCGGCAGCAAGTAAGCCTATTGCTAATATTTTATTTGTTTTCATATAGTTCTTATTTTTAGATTAGAAAGAAACATTTACACCTACTGTATATGTGCGAGCCTGCGGATAAATACCACGGTCAACACCAAGAGAAGTTGCACCTGAAGAAATTTCAGGATCAAATCCCCAATATTTGGTCCAAGTCACAAGATTTTCAGCTTGCACATACACACGCAGACGTTCAATAGTAAGTTTGCGAGTAAGAGTCTTAGGCAATGTATATCCCAAAGTAATATTCTTAAGACGAAGATATGAACCATCACAAACATAAAGATCAGATACCATCCAGTTCGTTGCATTACCGACAGCCAGACGAGGATACTTATTAGAAGTACCTTCACCAGTCCAACGTCCCAACATCCAAGAAGGATAGTTACCAGAAGCAACATCTGTACGATAAGTGCCATCAAACACATCAGCACCAGCTACACCTTGGAAGAAAATATTAAAATCAAAGCCTTTCCAATCAGCATTAAGATTCAAACCATAAGTCCAATCCGGAGTACCATTACCAATGTTAGTACGGTCATCTGCCGAGATGCTACCATCACCATTTACATCCACAAAACGTGTATCACCAGGAACCGCATCCGGCATAATCATTTTACCATCTTTATTGACATAAGCACGAACTTCATCCATATTCTGGAAAACACCGTCAGTCTTGTAACCATAGAAATAGGGGAAAGGTTGTCCGTTAGAACCGCGTGTACCACCACCAGAGAATCCTTGAATACCATCTAAATCCATATAGCCAGTATCATTTCCCAAGTTCTTCAATTCATTTTTAAGATAAGTAGCATTTCCCTTTACTGCAAATTTAGCATCAGCAATATTCCATTTATAGCCAAGTTCAAACTCAAAACCACTATTTTCCATATCACCTACGTTACCAAGAGGTTTAGTTTCACCTACATAACTCGGGATAGGCATCGTAATAATCATGCCATTGGTTTTCTTTATGTAATAGTCAGCACTGAATGTTAAAGCATTATTAAAGAATCCCAAATCAATACCTAAGTCAGTTTGCTCACTCTCTTCCCATTTCAAATCAGGATTTGCCAAACGTTGTGCTTTAGAACCGTTCCATTTGATGGCATCTTTACCCAAAAGGACATTGTTACCCATGGCCGTCAATGAAGTATAACCAAATTCGGCTATGTTATCATTACCATTCTTACCCCAACTGGCACGAACCTTTAAGTTAGACAACCATTCTCGCGTATCAGCCATAAACTCTTCATTTGTCACATTCCATCCCACAGATACTGAAGGGAACGTACCATATTTATTATTAATACCAAAACGACTTGAACCATCACGACGGATTGTAGCCTGAATCATATAGCGTTCATTATAGTTATAACTCAAACGAGCAAACATAGACGACATTCTATGTTCTGTATAAGGACTTCCATAAACGCCATACTGAACTGTAGCACCAGTAATATTACCATCTGCATCCTTTGTATATTCAACATTCCCTGTAGCATAATCAATAGAAGGTTTATTAGGATTCACCAGATTCCAACGGTTACCACCAAGTTGATCTCCCTTATATTTAAGAGCAGACTGTCCTAATACAACACCAAATGTATGTTTGCCGATAGTTTTGTCATAAGTTAATGTGTTTTCAATCTGCCATGTCACATTCTGTGCCTTGAATGAAGATGCATTAGTATGTGTTGCCTTATTATTAGCTGAGAGATAATACTTGCTCTTAGTAGCCCCTTCATTACCCCAAAATCCCATATCAGCACTATAATTGAAGTGATACTTCAAATTATCCCACAATTGAAGATCAATAGAAAACTTTGGAACAAACTTATGCGACCAATTCTTTGTAGGAGTCAATGTCATCATAGCCAGCGGATTATTCATTTCCTGATAAGCTCCTCCATAGCCAGGTACTGTATAAGGATCACCATTTGCATCACGAGGCAAATCAAAATCTTTATAAGTTTCAATCATCTTTTCAGCTGCATCACCAGTCAATGTAGGGGTCAAAATAGGAGACAGATAAAGAGCCGATCCCAAAATTGAACCGAATTCAGAGTTAGTACCAACACCTGTTGAATGCGTACGCATATAAGCCAAATTTACACCTAAATCCAATTTATTAAGGAAACCGCGTTCTTTAGATGCATCAATTAGATTATATTGAGTATTGGAACGAATAGTCAAACGGTCATAATTAGAATGTCCGTGATTACCACCAACAATACCATCTTGTGAATAATACCCCAAAGACAAATAATAATTTACTTTTTCCGATGCACCACTAACTGTCACATCATGATTCACTACCGGAGCATTGTCATAGAAAACAAGATCTTGCCAATCAGTGCCAAATCCTTTGATAGAATTTCCATTAGCATCAATCAAATTATAAGGATCTGCATAAATTGGAGCCTGACCACCATTCACATTGGCTTCATTCTGAAGGATAGCATAGTCTGTCGCACTAGTCACATCACGTCTCTTCCATGCACTCTGCCAGCCATAAGAAAAATTGTAATTAATTTGTGCCTTACCCATCTTACCTTTTTTGGTAGTTACTAGAATAACGCCATTAGCAGCACGCGCACCATAGATAGCACCAGAAGCAGCATCTTTCAACACTTCGATAGACTCGATATCATTAGGATTTACAAAATCAAGACCACCCCCAATAGGCATACCGTCTACAATGTAGAGCGGATCACTATTGTTGATAGTACCAATACCACGTACACGTACACGAGGAGAATCACCCGGCTGACCAGAAGCTGAAGTTACATCCACACCTGCAGCCAAACCTTTCAATGCATTATCCATACGCACCGGAGATTTGTTTTCCAAATCCTCACTACTAACTTTGGCAATAGATGCTGTTACCACACTTTTTTTCTGAACACCATACCCCACCACTACTACTTCGTCCAGCGTTTCTGAATCTTCCTGAAGAACTATTTTCAAGGAATTTTTTCCATTTACCGCTACTTCTTGTGACTTAAAACCAATATAGGTAATAGAAAGTGTTGCGTCGGCAGGAACCGACAATGTAAAATTACCGTCCAAATCAGTAATTCCACCATTGGTAGTTCCTTTAACTACCACATTTACTCCAGGCAACGGTTCATTATCCGAACCGCTTACCACTGTACCTTTTACCTGTATATTTTGGGCATATACAGAAGCCAAGGTAAAGCTTAACAGAAATAAAACTGATAATAACTTTTTCATAAGTTTTACTAAATTAAGATTAACGTTTCTCGGTTTTGTTCTCAATCGAACAGTGCAAACATAGAGTAAAATGCAATAAAACAAATAAGAAACAATCATTCTTAAATACGTCAAATCTGAAATTCAAATACGTTATCAATACGTCATCAGCAAATAACTTACTAATAATCAATAATTAATATATACTTTTAAGTATTACGTCACAACATGTTATAGAACACAAAAGGGAGGAATATTAAATTCCTCCCTTCCATGCACTTCCTTCTTTTAAAGGAAGTTAATATCTAAAGACTACAGTTTATTGCTTAAATAATCCGTCAAACTATCCTCTCTCTCTAAAGCGAACTTCTTACGAAGACGATAACGGATTGTTTCAACTCCACGAACCGAAATGTTCAATAGAGGCGCTATTTCTTTCGTGGAAAGATTCATCTTTAGATAAGCGCACATCATGCGTTCGTTGTGGGAAAGTTCAGGATGCTTGGCATGAAGACGTTTCATAAAATTGTTATGTATCAAATCGAACTGGTCTTCAATACGCTTCAAAACCTCATCACTCTGTATATTACCGTCTATTTTATTATTAATAAGTATGAGTTGCTGTTTTCCTTCCCGGGCCCCCTCACCCTTCAGCAAGGCGGATACTTTAAGTATCTCTGACTTGATTTCAGTCAGCATTTCATTCTTACGGACAAAGTTTATCATCAGATTGGCCATTTCCTGGCTCTTATGTTGCAAATCGTATTCCAATTTTTCTTTCTCCAGCTGCATAATCTGCTTTTCCTGACGGGCTTTCTCCTCTTCGTACTCCCTTTCCATATCGTGCAACTCCTTGTCCTTCTCAACCACCGCCTGCTGTTTCTTCCGCTTCACACGGACATCATCCCAGCGGTAGACATACCATAAGGCAAGCAAAGCCAAGATGATATAACAAGCGTATGCAGCAGCACTGCGATACCACGGTGGAAGTATACGGAAGGCGATTGTATCCGATGATGTCGTACCGTCAGGAAAGACCGCTTTAACTTCAAACGTATATTCACCTTCCGACAGATTACTATACTCCTTGGTGCGTACCGTTGTAAAATCGGACCAGCTCCCCTTATTCAGACGATATTGAAAACGGACATCATCTCCTACCGCAAAGAAAGAAAGGGCATAGTCAAAACGAACGGAATTCATGGAATAAGCTATCACCGGAACCGGCTTCTCTCCTAAAAAGTTTGCGGTATATACCAATGAATCCTTGGGATAAGACAGATACATGTTCCTTATATATAAGGAGTAGCTACGGTCCTGACGCCCCCTTACGGCCGGGATACTGAATAAAGCGAAACCTTCTTCATTAGGAACCACCATCAGCGAATCTGAAAGAGGAATAATCGTTTCAAAACCGGGTACCAGTTCAATCAGCGATTGCCGGATGGGATTAATGCTTGTATTCGCCCCCCGCTTATAGGTACCCAGATTGGCAATACAGATTTCGTGAGGGCTCAAACTAATCAACTTATCGTGATACTCCAAGATACGCGAATAGGCTGCGGTGCCATTCAAAAGGTTGTTCATATCCGGACAAGGCTCCATGACATCTTTATGAGGATTATGCTTATAGATTCCCCGGGGAGTGGCAAAATACACCCGGTCTTCCATCTTCGCTATATACATATCACGTCCTACCGGAAAACCATCCTTCGCGCTATATTCCTTTATACGGACAGCTTTTGTCAAATCATTATCCAAATCCACACGGGTAACGTGATCCGTATTGTACACCCAAATCACCTTATCGCTTTCCTGCTCAAAAAGACGGCAAGAATCGTTCACACCCTCAATCTTGCCAACCACCTGCCATTCTCCATTCTTTTTCCCAACCAAATAAATGCCGCTATACACCCCGACATACATAAGGTCCGTACGTCCTGCCACAAGTTGGCAACACCAGGCGCCGGCAATATCCGTCACGCGTTTTACGGAAGCACCATTGATAAGGAAAATACCACGGTCGTGCAGACAGAAGAGTTCATCACCTATACGGCAAAGGTTCCAGACCTGTCCGCTGGATTGGGGCATCGGACGGATATCCGGCAAATCGCCGTTCATCTGTACCGGATAAGAGGTGTAATACAAACCCCGATTGGTACCTAAATAAAGATAGCCGCCTTCTACGGCCGCCGTATATCCCGTGCCGTAGGAATAGGGATAGGAATAGAGATTCGTAAAAGGAGAACTCAGACAGACGTAGTCAATGCCGCTATCCAGACCGGCCCAGAGGTTTCCGGTTGTATCGAAGGAGACAGAAAGCACCGTATTGTTACGCAAGCCGTTGTTCTCATTGAAATATTTCAGTTGCATGGTGCTGCAATCCACCAGTACCAATCCTTTATGAATGGTTCCCAAGGCAATCTTATCATCCTTTTTGGCCACGCAAAAGACTTCATTCTCACGCATAAACTCTTCGGCACCGGTGATAAACGGTTCCATCGTACGCCCGTCACAATAGTAAAGTCCGTTGTATGCAGTCACTACCAGAACACCTTTCTTATAAGGTATAATGCCACGAATACGCTTGGAAGCCAACCCATCTGCACCCTGAAGAGGAAAAAAAGTGTTTCCAACCAAAAGCCATACACCTCTGTCCGTACCGATATAAAGAATACCATTGACCATATTGGAACAGTCTATTTTGGCATCCATTTCAATGGCGGTATATTTGCCGTTCAGGTACTTCACCACGCACCCGTCCCCTTGGAAATACAAGATATTGTCAGTCTCATGAATGCCCCACACGTTTCCAAGAAAACGAACGGAACTCTCCAAAGTATCGGACATGCAATGATAGGCCAAAGAACCGTCCGCATCCGGTTCATAATAGCCGAACTCATTGATGCCCCCCACATAAATTCTTTTTTGGGTAGCAGAAGCCAGAACGGAACGCACATCGGAAGCATTGTTCAATGGAAACACATTCCAGACATTGCCATCAAATTGCACCATACCGTTCTTGTTGGCGAAATATACCCACTTGTCATCATAGGGTGCTATCTGCCAAGTCTGGATCCCCTTGCCATAAACACTTTTATCAAAATTGACGATAAAGCTATTCCAGCCGGCAGTTGCTTCGACAAAAGAAGGAAAAAGAAAAAGACAGAAAAAAAAGCAGAATGACAATATGTGTTTGTTCATGCGCATAATGGCTATATAGTTAGTTGCACAAAAATAATGCTTATTTTCAAGGTAGCGTACAATAGCATATCAGTTTTTTTTCGTCCCCGATTATTTTTTTCTTCTCAAATGGCAATCTTTTGCATCAGTATACTCTAAATTCCGGTATACTAAGAAGTATTCGTCCGACAGCTGTCGGACGATAATTCAACAGTTGTCGGACGATAATTCAACAACTGTCGGACGATAAGGTTACAGCTGTCGGACGAATACTTCTTAGTAATTGGACAAATACTTCTTAGTAAAAGGAATATCTGTCCATCGTAATGCCGGAAAGAATCCGTACCTCCCCCCCCCTCAAAAGAGTCTATGTAGGGAGGCCATGAAAAGGAATAGAATGAGGAATCAAAAAAAATAAATAAAAAAACACCGGAAGCTATTGCAGATTTCAAAATAATGTCTACCTTTGCAACCGCAAAACAGAAAAACGGGTAAGTCCTATACGGCCAGCTCCCTTCGAATCCTCCAGGGCTTGATCGCAGCAAAGGTAGTTGGTTGTAGCGGCGCGATATAGCAAGCTTGCCCACCCGCCTCTTTAGCTCAGTTGGCCAGAGCACGTGATTTGTAATCTCGGGGTCGTTGGTTCGAATCCGACAAGAGGCTCAAAAGAAAAGCAGGTGACACTTTCGTGTCATCTGCTTTTTTCTTTTTGCCCCACAAAGAATCCTCTAATTTATTTAAAATCTATACATCGGCTTGCCCTTGAATCCAACTATATTTGTACCTTTGCACATTATTTCTAAGAAAGATGGCAGAAAATAAAGGTTACATGCAACGATACGCAATGCTGTTCGGCACCTATATGGGAGTTTTTTGGATATCGAAGTTCATACTCTTTCCGGTAGGACTGTCGGTTCCTTTTTTACTTTTCCTTTTCATGGGACTCACGCTATGCGTACCTTTTATGGGATATTATTTGCACGGATGTATCGTAATCACGTATGCGGAGGCGGCATTAGCTTCCTGCATGCGTGGATATTCACCGTTTTCATGTACATATTTGCCGCGCTGCTTGCCGCCGTGGCACACTACATCTACTTCAGGTTCATAGACCACGGATATGTGCTCAACACTTGCGAAACGATGGTAGACACACTTGCCCAAAGCAACATGCCGGGCATGGATTCTTACATCGCCACCTATCAAGAAGCTCTGGAGACAGCCCGGCTGCTCAGTCCTATCGACATTACGCTGCAGATGATATCGTCCAATGTGTTTTGGGGTTCGATACTGGCTTTCCCCACCGCCTTGTTCGTAATGAGACGCAAAAAAGACGACGCTCCGGCAGAGTGACGGAACAGTAAAAAGGAATGTAATTTTAATTGTAAACAGAAAAATCATACATTAATGGATATTTCAGTTGTCGTACCACTATATAATGAAGAAGAATCACTCCCCGAATTGTTCGCATGGATTGAGCGAGTGATGAATGCCAACGGCTTTTCATACGAAGTAATCTTCGTCAACGACGGAAGTACCGACCGTTCCTGGCAGGTAATCGAACAATTGCAGGCACAAGCTCCGGACAAGGTACGGGGCATTAAGTTCCGCCGCAACTACGGGAAGTCGCCGGCATTGTTCTGTGGTTTCGAACAAGCGCAAGGAGACGTCGTGATAACCATGGACGCTGACCTGCAGGACAGTCCCGACGAAATACCCGAGCTCTACCGCATGATTACCCAAGAGGGGTACGACCTCGTATCGGGCTGGAAGCAGAAACGTTACGACCCGCTGTCAAAAACTCTCCCCACAAAATTGTTCAATGCCACCGCCCGCAAAGTATCGGGCATCAAAAACCTGCACGACTTTAATTGCGGACTGAAAGCGTATCGCAAAGAGGTGGTCAAGAACATAGAAGTATATGGTGAAATGCACCGTTACATCCCTTATCTGGCCAAGAATGCCGGCTTCAAGAAAATCGGTGAGAAAGTGGTGCACCACCAGGCACGCAAATACGGAAAGACCAAGTTCGGGCTGAACCGTTTTGTAAACGGGTATCTGGACCTTCTTTCCCTTTGGTTCCTTTCCCGGTTCGGCATCAAGCCCATGCATTTTTTCGGATTGCTGGGTTCGCTGATGTTCATCTTCGGCTTTATAGCCGTGGTCATAGTGGGTGTCAGCAAGTTGTACTACATGCACCATGGCATGCCCTACCGCCTTGTGACCGACTCTCCCTACTTCTACCTCTCGCTGACCTCCATGATTATCGGCACGCAACTATTCGTGGCAGGATTCCTCGGAGAACTGATTTCACGCAATGCCCCGGAACGAAACAAATATCAAATAGAGAAAACCATTTAACGATGAAAAAATTAGTCAGACTTGTCATACTCGGAGCTATCCTTTGTCCGATAGCAGGCATAGCCATCTCCTGCTCGGAAGAGGCCGACTGCTCCATGACGGCACGCCCCATGGTGAATTGCATTCTTTATAGAGTAGACCCCGAAACCCAATACGTGGAGAACGACACGCTCGACTCGCTCACCGTGACGGCATATGGCACCGACTCCATCATCATCAACAACCAGAAGAAGGTACACGACATCTCCCTGCCATTGCGCTATACGGAAGATTCCACCAAGCTGATATTCAAGTACAGCCGGACTAAGAGTGACACGATGGTGATACGCCACACCAACACCCCCTATTTCCTATCGATGGATTGCGGCTATCAGATGAAGCAGGCCATCACGAACATAACGTTCACCCGCATCTCTCTGGACTCGATATACATCAAAGACAATGAAGCAGGCATCTATGGAAAGGAAAATCTTAAGTTATTCTATTAGTCTGGTACTCTGCCTGCTGATGTTCCTCCCTCTACAGGCGCAGAACGGGAATCCTACCGCTCCCCCCCAGGGAACACCTCCCAAGAAGGAGAAGAAGGACGCGAAAGAAGAGGTGCACTATCCGTTATACAACGGCATGTCCGTGGGCCTGGACTTGTGGGGAATCGGAAGTTCCGTATTTGGAGGAGATTTCCTGAGTTCCGAAGTGGCCGTGGACGTAAACCTCAAAAACCGCTTCTTCCCTATTGCCGAACTGGGATATGGCTCCACGGACACCTGGAGCGACAAAGGCATACACTACAAAAGCAATGCCCCCTACTTCCGCATAGGAATGGACTATAACACGCTATACAAGAAGCAGCACGGACACATGCTACTCGTAGGCTTGCGCTACGGTGTAAGTAGCATTAAGTACGATGTAGACGCTTTGGGAGTGGACGACCCGATATACGGTGGCATCGTAGGTAATCCGAATCTGGACGACGAGATATGGGGAGGCAGCCTGCCCTATAGCCATAAAGGAATGAAAGGCTCCATGCAATGGGCGGAATTTTGTGTCGGTATCCGGGCGCACGTCTGGAAGGCATTGTACATGGGCTGGTCGCTACGCTTCAAGTTCAAATTGTCCGCCTCCGCCGATAAATACGGCGACCTATGGTATGTACCTGGTTTTGGGAAATATGGCTCCAACACGATGGGAGTAACCTATACGATAACTTATAAACTACCTCTATAAGCGCTTATGACAGGGTTAGAGATTTGGCTACTGGCCGTAGGACTTGCGATGGATTGTTTCGCAGTTTCTATAGCCAGCGGAATTATATTGAAACGCGTCCGGCTGCGCCCTATGCTGGTGATGAGCATCAGTTTCGGCTTTTTCCAGGCTTTGATGCCTCTGCTGGGATGGATAGGCGCAAGTTTTTTCAGCCATCTGATAGAAAGTATCGACCATTGGATAGCATTCAGTATCCTTGCCTTTCTGGGTGGACGTATGATAATGGAATCCTTCAAGGACGAAGGTTGCAAGCACGAGTATGACCCCACTAGTCTGAAGGTGGTGCTCGCTCTGGCCGTGGCAACCAGCATCGATGCATTGGCGGTAGGTGTTTCGTTTGCACTCCTCGGCATCAAGCAATTCTCAGCCATTCTTTCCCCCATCGGGATTATCGGTTTTGTATCATTCGCCTTGTCGATGGTCGGCCTGATGTTCGGCATCCGTTTTGGATGTGGCATAGCCCGCAAACTGCGCGCCGAACTTTGGGGAGGAATCATCCTCGTCATCATCGGTACCAAGATATTGATAGAGCATCTCTTCTTTTAATTAATAAAAAGTAAAAACTCAGATAGGATATGAAGAAGAAAGTACAACGAAATTTTTTATGGATTGCCCTACTGGTGCTGGGCACCATCTGGATACTTGCCCGCCACAACCAAGCCACTCCTTATCAGACAGACAATGGACTGATATTCGGTACGATATATAAAGTGACTTATCAATGCGACCAGAATCTGAAGGCTGAAATAGAAGCGGAACTCAAACGTTTTGACGGTTCCTTGTCCCCTTTCAATGATACGGCGACTATTACGCGCATCAACCGCAACGAGGACATTGTGCCCGACACATTCTTTACCAACGTCTTCCACCGAAGTATGGAAATCTCCCAAGAGACCGATGGTTCCTTCGATATCACCGTTGCCCCTTTGGCCAATGCCTGGGGATTTGGTTTCAAGAAGGGCAACTTCCCCGACTCTGCCATGATAGACAGCCTGCTGGAGATGACAGGATACGAAAAAGTAAAATTGTCCGATGAGGGGAAAGTGGTGAAAACAGACCCACGTATAATGCTCTCGTGCAGCGCTGTGGCAAAAGGATATGCAGTAGATGTCATAGCCCAACTCCTGAAGAAGAAGGGTATCTGCAACTTCATGGTCGATATAGGCGGAGAAGTGGTGGTTCATGGACAAAACCCTCAGAATAGACTTTGGCGCATCGGTTTGAATAAGCCGGTAGATGACTCATTGGCGGTGAACCAAGAATTGCAAGCAGTGCTGCAAGTCACGGATTTAGGCATGGCTACATCGGGCAATTATCGCAACTACTACTACAAAGACGGAAAGAAATATGCGCATACCATCGACCCGCGTACCGGCTATCCGGTGCAACACAGCATCTTGTCTGCTACCGTCATCGCCAAAGATTGCATGAGCGCAGACGCCTATGCCACAGCATTCATGGTGATGGGGCTGGAAGAAGCAGAACGCGTAGCGGATGAGCATCCGGATATCGACGCCTGCTTCATTTATGCGGATGAAGAAGGAAAGCTTCAAACGTTTTTAACAAAAGGAATGGAGAAGTATATGAAATAATGTGCAAATACGATTAGCCCATCATTTATAAAATACAAAATATACCGCCAGAACCAGACATACAAAAGCTGCAAAATGGTTCCAATGCAGGGTTTCTCCCTTGAAAAGGACTGTTGTAAACACCGTAAAGATTATCAATGTAATAACTTCTTGAATTACTTTAAGTTGCATCAATGAAAATGGGCCTCCATTACCTAGAAAGCCTATCCGATTGGCCGGGACTTGGCAAGAATACTCAGCCAGAGCTATTACCCAGGAAAACAACACCACGGCATACAACGGCCAATTGGAAATGATTTTTGTCTCTTGTAACTTCAGATGCCCATACCAAGCAAATGTCATAAAAATATTAGATACAATCAATAGTAAAATAGTATAAAATGCCTTCATATATGTTTTTATAATTAATGGTTAATGTTTTATGATTGCAGGCAACAATTCCTCCTGCACATTCGTCATACTCCCCCATAGGCTATAGCGTGCCTCAGGATTCATTTCCTCTAATTGTTTCAGGATACCTTTCATTGTACTACGGCTGGATTGTGATTCATACGGACAATTCTTCACCTGCTTACGATACCCCCTCACTTGTGCCAACTCCATCAAATCCGCCTCATGAACCAGACACATCGGACGGATAATCGTCATATCAAACTTCTTCATCACCAGTCGGGGAGGCATGGAGCTGAATGCTCCCTGATAGGTGATATTCATCAGCAAGGTCTCCAGAATATCATCCATGTGATGGCCTAACGCGATTTTATTGCATCCCTGCTCCTTGGCTACGGTAAACAATGCCTTCCGCCTATTCCAAGAGCAAAGAAAACAAGGAGACTTGCGAGTATCTGTCGTGGCATCAAACTCCGTTTCAAAGAGAACAAAAGGCACTCCCCACGACTCTACGTACTCCCTCAGATAGTCTACATCGCTCTGATAAGGTATATTCTTCATCACTACATGTACGGCGACAACGGAAAAACGAGGTTTATAGACACGGGCACGGCGTGCCAACAACTCCACCAGCGCCAAAGAGTCCTTGCCGCCCGAAAGCCCGATAAGAATCTTATCGCCGTCCTCTATCAGCCCATATTCCACCACACCTTTGCTAAACCGCCTGTCTATGCGGCGCAACATCTTTTCTTCTTCAGTAAATTGTGCCATTGATACGAGTTATGAGTTATAAGTTATAGCTCTTCCGGCTGCAAAAGTAAGGCAAAAGAACGATTTAAAGAAGAATTAACAAAATAGAATTACGGAAACCGGCTTTATTCACGATAAATTTGTATTTTTGACCTTCTGAACAAATCAGCATGTATCAATATGAATAAAAAATATATCCTTTCCATTCTATTCGGGCTTTTGAGCATAACGACTTCCGCACAAAGCCTGGCAGAAGCCAAAGCCTTGTACGAGAAGGGAGAATACGAAGAGGCCAAGCCCACCTTCAAGAAACTTGTCAAGGCACAACCTGGCAATGGAAATTACAACCTATGGTATGGTGTATGTTGCCTGGAAACCGGCGAACCCGCAGAAGCCTTGAAACATCTGGAGAGCGCTGTCAAGAGACGTGTCCCCAGCGGGCAATTCTATTTGGCCCAGGCATACAACGATTTATATCGATTCGAAGATGCCATCGATACTTACGAGGCCTACATTTCTGACTTGAGAAAGAGAAAACGCTCCACCGAAGAGGCCGAACAATTATTGGAAAAAAGCAAATCCAACTTGCGCATGCTGAAAGGTGTGGAAGAGGTTTGCTTCATTGACAGCTTTGTAGTAGACAAGAAAAATTTCCTGGATGCATACAAAATCAGCCCCGAATCGGGCAAGCTGTTCATGTATGACACCTACTTCAAAAATTCTGGTAAGGAAGGCGGAACAGTATACGAAACGGAGCTGGGCAATAAGCTATATTATAGCGAAATGCAACCGGACAGTACCCTCAGTATCCTTTCGCGCAACAGGTTGCTGGACAAATGGAGTGATGGCAGCTTGTTACCCGGAAACATCAACGAGGCCATGAATGCAGACTACCCCTATGTACTTACGGACGGTATCACTATCTACTATGCCTCGGATGGCCCTGATTCGATGGGAGGATATGACATTTTCGTCACCCGTTACAATACGAATACCAACTCTTATCTGATGCCGGAAAATGTGGGCATGCCGTTCAACTCGCCCTACAACGACTATATGTACGTCATCGACGAATTCAACGGCTTGGGATGGTTTGCCTCCGACCGCTACCAGCCCGAAGGCAAAGTATGCATCTACGTATTCATTCCCAACTCATCCAAGCAAGTGTACAACTACGAAGGGATGGACTCGGACAAGATGATATCATTGGCACAACTTCACTCTATCAAGGATACATGGACGGATACCGATGCGGTAGAGGCCGCCCAAGAAAGGCTCCGGACTGCTGCCAACGCAAAGCCGCAGACCACCAAGAAGCACGATTTCCAATTCATCATTGACGACCACTCCACCTACTACCGGCTGGACGATTTCCGTTCCCCACAGGCCAAAGCCTTGTATGGCAAATACAACCAACTGGAGCAGAGCTACAAGCAACTGCAGGAGAAACTGAAAGATATGCGTTCGGAATACTCCCGAGCCAACAAGCAGGAAAAGGACAAGATGTCTGTCGCCATCCTCGACTTAGAGCAACGCGTACGACAATTGTCTGCCGAAATGGAGCAGACCGCCATTCAGGCGCGCAATCTGGAAAAACAAGCCACCAAATAAAGAAAACTATGGATATACTCATTATCGCCGCATTGATTACAGGAGCAGTAATATTGTTCTTAGTGGAATTATTCGTAACTCCGGGCATCAGCGTTGCCGGTTTTCTGGCAGGAGGGTGCATCATCTTTGCCAACTACTATGCCTTTGTCCATATGGGCACCACGGCAGGTGCCATTACGCTTATCATATCTGCCTTGGCCTGTACCGGTTCGTTGATATGGTTCATGCGGTCCAAGACACTTGACAAAATTGCATTGAAAAAAAACATCACTTCCAAAGTAGACCGTAGTGCTGAGGAAAAAGTCAAAGTAGGCGACGTAGGCGTCACCACTACCCGCCTGGCTCTCATCGGCTATGCCGAAATCAACGGGGACATCGTGGAAGTAAAGTCATCAGACGGCTTCATGAACGAGAAGACTCCGATTATCGTAGACCGTATTGCCAACGGAGTTCTCTTAGTGGAACGGCTCAAGCAGTGAAGTTTCAGAAATCAACCTATTTATAACTAACAATTAATATTTAATCTCATGGATCCAAGCACAACTTATTTAACTGCCTTCCTCATTATAGGTGGCATTATCTTCCTGGTACTTTTCTTCCATTATGTACCGTTCTTCTTATGGCTGTCCGCCAAAGTATCGGGAGTAAACATCTCGCTGGTACAACTTTTCCTGATGCGCATTCGTAATGTCCCTCCTTATATCATTGTGCCCGGCATGATTGAAGCCCATAAAGCAGGATTGCAAAACATCACGCGCGACGAACTGGAAGCGCACTACCTTGCCGGAGGCCACGTAGAGCGGGTGGTGCACGCACTGGTATCCGCCTCTAAAGCCAATATCGAACTTCCGTTCCAGATGGCAACCGCCATCGACCTTGCCGGTCGTGACGTGTTCGAAGCCGTACAGATGTCCGTTAACCCCAAAGTAATCGATACCCCTCCCGTAACAGCTGTTGCCAAAGACGGTATCCAGCTGATTGCCAAGGCACGTGTAACAGTGCGTGCCAATATACGCCAATTAGTGGGAGGTGCCGGAGAAGACACGATTCTGGCCCGTGTAGGCGAGGGTATTGTGTCTTCCATCGGTTCGTCAGAGAATCATAAGTCCGTATTGGAGAATCCGGATTCTATCTCCAAACTGGTATTACGCAAGGGGCTGGATGCCGGAACGGCATTCGAAATTCTGTCCATTGACATCGCCGACATCGACATAGGCAAGAACATCGGTGCCGCCCTGCAGATAGACCAAGCCAATGCCGACAAGAACATCGCTCAAGCCAAGGCAGAAGAACGCCGCGCCATGGCCGTAGCCACAGAGCAGGAAATGAAAGCCAAGGCACAGGAAGCCCGTGCCAAAGTTATCGAGGCAGAAGCGGAAGTACCCAAGGCCATGGCCGAAGCATTCCGCAACGGCAATCTGGGTATCATGGACTATTACCGGATGAAGAATATAGAAGCTGACACTTCCATGCGCGAAAACATTGCCAAACCGACGACGGGCAATACCAGCCAGCCGTTGAGTAAATAACTAGAAAAGTAACTGACAGAAACGCCGGAATCGGTGAACAAGAATCGGTTCCTGGCGTTTCTATTTATAAACAAAAGATTAAAACCTCAAGTATATGAAGAAATATTTCGCCTCTTCCGAACTGATTATCAATGAAGACGGTTCTGTATTTCATCTTCACGTAAAGCCCGAATGGCTGGCAGACAAGATTATCTTGGTAGGCGACCCCGGACGGGTGGCACTGGTTGCCTCCCATTTCGAAAACAAGGAATGTGAAGTGGAAAGCCGCGAGTTCAAGACCATCACCGGTACTTACCAAGGAAAACGCATCACAGTGGTTTCCACCGGTATCGGATGTGACAACATCGATATCGTGATGAACGAGTTGGATGCCCTGGCAAACATCGACTTCGAAACGCGCCAAGAAAAGCCTTGCCTACGTAGCCTTGAGTTGGTGCGTATCGGCACCTGCGGCGGCCTACAACCCTACACCCCGGTAGGAACATTCGTATGTTCCGAAAAGTCTATCGGTTTCGATGGTCTGCTCAACTTCTATGCCGGGCGCAACTCCGTGTGCGACCTGCCCATGGAACGTGCCTTCCTCAACCACATGGGATGGTCCGGTAACACGTGTGCCCCCGCCCCCTACGTTATTGATGCAAATGCTGAACTGATAGACCGCATCGCACAAGACGACATGGTACGTGGCGTAACGATTGCCGCCGGAGGCTTCTTCGGGCCTCAAGGCCGCGAGCTACGCGTGCCGCTTGCCGACCCGCACCAGAATGAGAAGATTGAAAAATTTGAATACAACGGCTACCGCATCACCAACTTCGAGATGGAAAGTTCCGCTCTGGCAGGCCTAAGCCACCTGATGGGGCACAAGGCCATGACGGTATGCATGGTCATCGCCAACCGCCTGATAAAAGAAGCAAACACGGGATACAAGAATACAATAGACACTCTTATCAAAACTGTACTCGAGCGCATCTAAGTATCCATCAAGAAACCCTACTCCCTCTCCTTCAGACAGTCTAGGGAGTAGGATTTAGCAATGACTTCATCATATCCTGCTTGACGTGCCCGTTGCTGGTCTGTATAAACTCCAAATACTCTCTCTCCTTCTCCTCATTCTCTACAAAAGAAACCATCTTGGAAAACCTACGATGGCATTCAAGGGAATACGGATTTCATGACTCATATTGACCAAAGAAAGTGTCTGCATTCGGTCGGATTCCTCTACCCTCCACTTGGCTTCGATAAGCTCCTTGGAACGACGCACACGGTCATTAATATCATGAGTTACTTTCCTCTACAGGCTCTACGGTACTATGTCGGTGTCCAATCCCCGCCGGAAGCATCAACATATTTGCGAACCGCACTCATCTGTCAGACACAAGGATAATTACTTTGCAGACAGAGGAATATCGAATAGTCTTATATGACCATTGTCGATTCAAGCTATCCTATCTACCCCTGGATGAGACGCTGTTGTTCAAAGCGTTTGAAATATATATCAATGAAGTCTTTTTCATTGGTGAACATATGTTATGCAGTGACAAAAATTTTACGGGTGACTGCCACCTGTATTTTATCTTTTGTTTCTTCTTGACGGTTACCTGCACATAGTTGAGTTGGAGAAGAAGTAGTTACGGGTTCTTGAAGCGACTCACGCAATTTCTATAAGTATCTGTCTGAAGTCACGCAATTATTACTGTGGCTGCGCGTTCTTTAACTCCGGGGATGGTTTGCAGGCGTCTGTACTGTTCAGGGAAATACCCCTCATACAAGGCGGTGTGTTCTTTCTGACACTCGGATATCTGAGCATTTATCAAGTCTGTCATCGCCAAATACTGCTTGATTACGGTGATGTCGACTGACGAAAAGTTGCCGGTCACCGCTCCAATGATGTTGTCCCGCCCATGCTTGTTTATCATTCTTCCATGAACCAGTGAGAGAAGTTTTTCGGCATCGGTCTCGCCCTGCGATATTGCCTATACGATGCTCTGACAACTCCTGCCATCGGTATTGGAAACGTAGTTGCTAAAGCAGAAGCCGCAACGCTACATGGCCGCGTCAAGCTTATTCTTGTTGCAAGTCATATCCTTGCTCAGATTGAAAATGAGGCGATTGAGCTTGCGCATGTCCTAAGCTACTGGGTTTGTACAAAACTCTCCCTAACAAGCTGTTTCAGCTGGCACTCGGCTATCCATTAGGCGTCCTTTGTATCGCTCTTGCAACCCGGCAGCTGCTTAATGAAATAAGGGTTGGCAAGACGAAAAGCCATGTGTTCGCACAACTTATCCCATACCGATCCCCATACGCAGCATGGTCTCCATTCACATTCCGTGACTCCATGGAGAAGCATGTAATCGCGCATCTGTCTCAGTTGGGTGGTTAACGTTCCATAAGTTTGCTTGAAAATAATGGCCTCGTCATGACGCATAATACACAAAAAACATCTTTATGTACGTCAAGGCCTGTTACGATTCTGTTTCTGTCCATGGCAAGAGATATTTTTTTGTTTTACACCCCTAATTCACGAATAACTGTGAACAAAGCACGGCATCAGTAACAGATAATTTGTGGCAGGCTTGACCTTTTTATTCTGTCGGTGTAGAAATCTAGCAATTTATATGTAAATTTGCATAAAAAAACAAGCCGAATAAAATGAACCAAGATACCATTTGTGCCATAGCCACCGCTCAAGGGGGAGCCATAGGATGTATCCGCGTCTCCGGACCAGATGCCATAGAGATAACATCCCGCATATTTACCCCTGCCCGGGAGGGGAAGAAGTTGAAGGATACCAAGCCATACACTCTTACCTTTGGCTATATCCATGAAGAAGAAAACATCATAGACGAAGTGCTTGTCAGTTTATTCCGCGCCCCCCACTCGTACACGGGCGAGGATAGCACAGAAATCATGTGCCACGGTTCAAGCTATATTCTTCAGAAGGTGTTGCAACTGCTCATCGGTAACGGTTGCCGCCTAGCCGCTCCCGGTGAATACACGCAACGATCCTTCTTAAGCGGTAAAATGGACCTAAGCCAGGCCGAAGCCGTAGCCGACCTCGTCGCCTCTACCTCTGCTGCCACTCACCGCCTCGCCATAAGCCAGATGCGCGGCGGGTTCAGTAAAGAGCTAGCCTCATTACGCGACCAATTGTTGCACTTCACATCACTCATTGAACTAGAGCTGGACTTCAGCGACCACGAAGAACTAGAATTTGCAGACCGCTCCGAGCTATGTCTCCTAGCAGATGACATAGAACAGGTAATTTCCCGTCTAGTGCAATCCTTCAGTGTAGGCAATGCCATCAAAAACGGTGTCCCCGTAGCCATCATCGGTGAAACGAACGCAGGTAAATCCACTCTGCTGAATGCACTACTAAACGAGGAACGAGCCATTGTTAGCGACATACACGGGACAACCCGCGATGTAATAGAAGACACAGTCAATCTTGGCGGGATAACCTTCAGGTTTATTGATACGGCAGGTATACGCGAAACAAATGACACCATTGAGAACTTAGGAATTGAACGAACCTTCCAGAAACTGGAGCAGGCGGAAATCGTACTCTGGATAGTCGATGCCACAAATGCCGTCTCGCGGATACCACAACTATCTAACCAGATACTTCCCCGTTGTGCAGGAAAACAGCTCATTCTCGTATTCAACAAATCTGATTTAGTTCAGGATGCCTCAACCATCCCCAACTCAGGTTTTACCGTGACCACTACTAATGTGCAATGCATCGCCATCTCTGCCAAAGGGCGTACCAACCTCGACAAACTCCAGCAAATGCTAATCTCTGCCGCTAACCTGCCCACAGTTACCCAAAATGATGTCATTGTCACGAATATCCGCCATTACGAGGCTTTGACCCATGCCCTGAAAGCCATCCACCGAGTCCAACAAGGGTTAACAGAAAATCTATCCGGAGATTTTGTTTCACAAGATATCCGTGAATGTGTTTTCCATCTAAGCGATATTGCAGGGGAAGTCACGAACGATATGGTACTTGGAAATATTTTCGAACATTTTTGCATCGGCAAGTAATTAATTGATTATCAATACGTTATATTGACAGCAATTGACTGTTACTGAACGATAAAACTTAAATCTTACAAGAACGCCTAATGCTGATAACTGTCAGTGTTAGGCGTTTTTATGCACTATTTTGTACGGATTTTGTACGACAGCGACTCATTTCACCCCAAGCGTCAGCAAGGTGGTGGAGAAAGTGGTACGTCACGGTACGTCGTGATACGCCATGATACGATTATTGACGAAATTAACACGTATGACATGAGTAGCAACATCAAAGTCGAGAGAATCTGTGAATGGTGCGGAAAGAAATTCATCGCCCAGACTACAGTGACACGCTTCTGCTCGAAGCGGTGTGCCGAGCACTCTTACAAGGAGAGACTACGGCAAAAGAAAATGGCAGTATCAAATCTTGAAACTGCATCAGTGCCCAATAGCAATAAATGGAGAGATAAGGATTATCTGACCCCTACCCAAGCAGCCGACTTACTCGGAATTGGAAGGATGTCAATATATCGCTATATCCGTAATGGGAAAATTAAGGTTGTTCGGTTTCAGCGAAAGACTCTCATCAGCAAAGCCGATATTCAGGCGATGTTTGATTTTCTTACTCCGAAAGAAACCGAAGTGTCAGAATCCACTGAAAGAAAATCAAAGTCAATCTCTGATTTCTATACCCGAGCTGAAATTCGGGAGAAGTATGGCGTAAAGGATTCATGGATATACAAGGTCGTTGCCGAGAACAATGTGCCCAAAACGATCCTTAGAGGCAAGGCATATTTCAGCAAGAGTCATATCGACCGGCTTTTCTCTGCGAGAAAGGAGAATCCGGAAATTACGGAGTGGTATTCGGTCGAGGATATTCAGTCAAAGTATGGTATGACTCTCTCGGCGATTTATTCGCTGGTGTCGAAAATCGGGATACCGAAGCGCAAGGAGGGGCCGAAGGTCTATTACTCCAGATATCACTTTGATGTAGCTAAAGGTGCCAAGTCGGCAGAGGATGTAGAGTTTATTTCAGTGGCAGATGCCATGGAAAAATACTCGCTGACACGTGACCAACTGTATCACTACGTCAAAACATATAAGATAACCAAGCTCCGCTGCGGCAAGTATGTTAAACTGAACGCCAAAGAGTTAGCCAAGTTATTCAATCCCAAGATTCAGTTATAATCCGGTGATTTTTCTCTCCGGGCAACCACCTCTTTCCCTTACACATTATAAATCTAAAAATCAAGAAATATGGAATCTGCAACAATCACCAAAGTTACCCTCCGAAAAGAAAAACTCCGTAGCGGCAAACTGTCGCTCTATCTCGACTACTACCCTCCCATCTGGAATCCGCACATCAAAAAGATGTCGCGCCGGGAGTTCCTCGGCCTTTATCTCATCGGTAATCCTAAGGATAAGTTCGAGCTTGACTACAACGAGGAAATCATGCTCAAAGCTCGTGGCATCCGTGCCACCCGTGAACTGGCAATCATCAATGAGGAGTTTGGATTCCTCGACCGTACCAAGAAACAGGCGGACTTTCTTGAATATTTCGAGAGCAAGACAAAGGAGAAATATCAGAAATGGGAAATCGTGTATAAGCACTTCAAGGACTTCTGCAACGGCAGATGTCTGATGAAAGACGTGACCATCGGTCTGTGTAACGACTTCCGTACATACATTCTTAAAATTCGGGTAAAGCAGACCGGCAATATTATCTCGCGCAACTCAGCAGCCGGATACTGGTCCACCTTCCGAGCATTGTTAAAACTGGCTTACAAGGAAGGCTGGCTCCGTGAGAATGTCAATGACTACCTTGACCGCATCGACTGGGAAGAACCGAAAATCAACTATCTCGAAATCGAGGAGGTGAAGAAGTTAGCAACTACACCTTGTAAAGTTGATGTTCTGAAACGAGCATCACTTTTCGCCTGCATGACAGGACTTCGTATCAGCGACATACTCCAACTTCGTTGGGAGAATATCGAGTTGTCGCCCGATGGCGGCTACTGTATGCGCATCCGCACCCAGAAAACCAAGACTCAGGCGACATTGCCATTGAGTGATGAAGCCTTGTCGTACTGTGGCGAACAAGGCCGGGGCATGGTCTTCAAAGGGCTGAGCCGTGCCCACACCCGCGAACCGTTCAAGAAATGGCTCAAAGATGCCGGTATCAAGAAGAAAATCACATTTCACATCGCAAGACATTACGAATTGTCTTTATCGCTGAATTTGAATAGTTTGCAAAGATTTATTTCTTGATGGGTAACGATTTAGAAACAAGCGAAGTTCTGTATTTTACCTCGTTTTGCATTAAATCAAAAGAACACTTTTTCTAAATGCAAATATAATACTATTTTTTGAAAAAACATACTTTTGTGGGTAACTAAATTCAGCGAATTATGGACTATGATTGCTGAAATTTATACTTTAATCCATATTCTTCCAGTTTGTTGTACAGCGTCGTACGTCCTATCCCGAGCAGTTCTGCGGCAACCTTGCGGTTACCGTTCGCCTGCTTCAACGCGCGTAAGACACGCTCCTTGTCTTCCGCATCGCTGCGCAGGGCGAAGCTGACAGGTGAGGTCGCCCTCGTCACGGCAAGTTCCAGATGCTCTTTCGTGACAAGACCCGTCTGTGCCTGCAACACCGCGCCCATGATTTTCTGACGAAGCTCACGGACATTGCCCGGCCACGCATGGGTCAGCAATGTCTTGCGGGCTTCTCCATCAAAGCCGATGACATCGCATTCCAGTTCCTGATTCGCAATTTCACGGAAGAACTCAGCCAGCGGCATGACGTCCTCCTGACAGTCGCGCAACGGCGGAACGGTTATCTCGAAATCGTGCAGACGGTACAACAAGTCCTGCCGGAAACGCTTTTCATTGACCGCTTTTTCCAAATCCTCGTTGGTGGCGGCGATGATGCGGACATTGAAACTTCTATCCGTCTTATCACCAATGGGACGGTATCTCCGTTCCTGTATGGCGCGGAGTAGCATCTGTTGTGTTTCCGGTGCGAGGTTGCCCACCTCGTCCAAGAACAACGTGCCGCCTTCCGCCTCATGGAAATAACCTTTCTTGGCACTGTCCGCACCCGTGAATGCGCCTCTGACGTGTCCGAAGAATGCCGACGGCGCAAGTTCTTTGGTGAGCGAACCGCAGTCCACAGCCACAAACGGCTTTCCTGCCCGCTTGCCCTTATCGTGCAGCAGGTGGGCGATATGCTCCTTACCAGTGCCGTTCTCCCCGAAAATCAGTACACTCATGTCAGTAGGAGCCACCAGCCTTATCCGCTTCATGATGTCTTTGAACGCAGAGCCGTCACGGGAGAACACCGGCATACGGTTTCGTCCGATATTCCGTTCTTTTAATATGGTACGGAGCAGAGGGACGAGTTTGTCCTCCACAAGCTGCTTGGGGATATAGTCCAGCGAACCGAGTTTCATGCTTTCCACTGCCGTATGTACTTCGGCATAGTCGGTCATGATGATGAACGGTTGCATCATGCCCTCCTTGCGCATCCAGCGCAACAAGTCGATGCCATCGCCTTCAGGCAAACGTAAGTCTGAAACTATGATGTCGTTTTCTGTCGCTTGTAGCAGAAGCTTCTTTGCTGTCGAGAGGTGGAATGCCTGCACGGTGCGGAATCCCTCGCGTGCCAGCAGGTTGCAGACAAACTCGCAATACACGATGTTGTCCTCCACCACGATGATTTTTGTCTTATCCATTGTTATATTTCTTCCTTTCTTCTTTTGCCAACCGGATTATCTCCGAACCCTTATCCAGCACAGCTTTTATAGCATTACCAATTGTTTTATCGTCAGGCGTGCCATCGCTATGAAGCAATTTGTATAGTTCCCTTAACGGCTGGTCGGCACGGAGTATCTCCCACGAGCTGCGCAGGTGGTGTGTAAGTGCGTTCAGCTCCTGAAGGTCTTTGCGTTGTTTCGCCTCCCGTACCGCCTGCATTTCTTTCTCGGTTTCCGTAATTAGTTTCTCCAGCATGACGGATTCATTGCCGTAGGATAGCAGGGAGGTGAAATCCGGCTTTTCATTCCGGTTGCATTTCATGGCGCATTTGTCTGAAACCTCCATCAGTTCCGATATGGAGAACGGTTTGAGCAGACATCCTGCAAATCCACGTTCTATAAGTTCCTCCTTGCTACAACTGCCCGAAGCGGTGGTCACGACTACCGGGATAGTCTTTGAATTTCCCACATTGGAAGTGCGCAACAGTTCCAACAGCTCGAAGCCGTTTATCTCCGGCATGTTCAGATCCGTCAGAAGCAGGCTGTATTCTTTCCGGCGTATCATTTCCATCAGTTCCGCAGCATCGGTGCAGGTGTCGCAGTGTACGCCTTCCTGTGCATACATTTCTTTCAACATCAATAGTAACACCTCGTCATTGTCGATGGCGATGACATCGTGGAATGTACGGTCATGATGAATCCGTGTCTGATTTATCCTTTCCGGTAGTTCCCCGGCTGTCTGCATAGGTATTTCCACTGTGAAGCGGCTTCCTTTGCCTTTCTCGCTCTCCAGCCGGATTGTGCCGCCGAGCATTGACATGATACGCTGAACGATGGAAAGTCCCAGTCCGAAGCCGTCTTTTGCGGCGGCGTTTGCCAGACGCTCGAACGCAACGAACACCCGTTGCTGTTCTTCCTCGGTCATTCCCGTGCCCGTATCTTCGACGATAAGTTTCAGGACGCCGTTATTGTAGTCCGTTGTCAGAGAAACGCCACCGTTCTCCGTGAACTTGATGGCGTTTGACAGCAGGTTGTTGCCGATTTGCAGGATACGTTCCTTATCGGTCAGGACAATAGTATCCGTTTGATTGGTTATGGCCAGAGCCAGCCCCTTGTTCATGGCAATTGGCGTAAACTCCGTTTCAAGAATGTGTGTGATTGCCGAAATCCGGTAAGGAGAGAAATTCGGCTGTTCCTTGCCGTTGTCCAGACGGAAGAAACTCAGCAGGGTGTTGAGCATTTCGCGCATACGGTCGGAGGATTGCTGAATATTTTGGATATACATCCCGGTTTTATCCGTATTGCAATCTTTCCGCATCAGTCCGGCATATCCGGTTATTGCTGTCAGCGGTGTACGCAGTTCGTGGGTGATGGTATGCACGGCTTTCTTTCGGGAGGCAATCAGTTCCTCGTTTTGTTTGATAGACCGTTTCTGCTGTTTTATTAAATCTGCTGTTTCTATTTTGTACCGTTTGATACGGGTGATATTTCGGTGGATGATTATGTAAGAGATCACCAATAACAACACAACGAATCCTGTCAAGCTACCTATCTGAATAAAAGAACTGTCACGCATGGCGGCTATTTCCGCTTCCCGTTTCTGTAAGTCTGCTTGAACTTTCTCGTCTATTTGAACTACCAGTCCTTGCAGTTGTCTGTTGAGTTCCGCATTTCGTGCAGCAAGACTATCGGCGTGTTCTGATAAACGGCGGCTTTGTGCCCGTTGTTCAGCTATCATATTCCGGTTAAGGGAACGGAGCATCGTAGTAGTCACAGTTGGTTTCGTTTCTTCCTTTTTGCTGAAGATACTCAAGAAACCCTTGCGCTTGGACTTTTGGGGCTGTTCCTGCACACTCTTCTGTACGATTATAGGTACTTGACTGGTTATCTTATCATTGATGGCTTGTTGCTGTTCAAGTACCTGCACGATTTGGCATATCTGCCGTTCCTTGTCTTCGAGAAGATGGCGTACACTGTCTATGCGCTCTGCCGGATATATAGCTTTGAAACGGCAGAGCATACTGTCCATTGCCATACGCTGGACATGGTAATGTTCTAAATCTTCATCATTCCATTCCAATATCGTTTCACCCAATAGGGAAAACTCTATCAATTGAATGTGGATGTTGTTTATGTCTTTTCGAAATTCGTCAATCTTATGGTTGTCGGATTCTAATGCCTCCACTTCTTGCCATTCATTGTACCAAGTGGAGGCAATACAGCCAATCAATAACGTAATTAACACATATCCGTGTAAAATTATTTTTGGGATATACTTCATCTCTTATATTAACAGCACATATCATTCAACACCTGCAAAAATCAAAGTAATAGGTGTTGATTATTGCACACCTATTATTTTGATTCACCTTTTAATAAGTCTACATGACTCCATACAAAGGAATCCGCTGACGACAAGTATCACGGGCAACAGTGGTAACTGAACTGCACTAAACCCGGTAAACAACTCGACAAGATGGAACAGATTGAAAAGGAACATAAGAATCGCCAATACTGCGTTTCCTATATACCACGACCGGCTGCGTCCATACAAAGTACAAAGAACTCCGATTACAGGTATCAGGTAGCTTACTGTCATCATGAACGTAAGCAATCCGACAGGCGCATTGCCTGTCGCTTCAACCGTAATGCTTTCATCCCAGAACAGAGGCAGCAGGTCTGCTAATGTATGCAGGGCGAACCCGCAGATAACTGCTACCCAAAGAACGGTGATTCTAATTTTTGATGTTTCCATAATGATTTAAACAAACGATTAAAAACTGTATTTCAATTTCACCCACACCTCCGAATTGTGGTCATACATGGCAAACTGCCCCTTGTCGGCATGAAAAAAATCGTAGCCTGCAAAAACATGTATTTGGTCGGTCAATGCATAGTCCGCACTCAAGCGGTTGTAAATTCCACCGTTCGCTACATCCACGTATGCGAAAGTGGACAGATTGAGTGTATTGCGCAACAAGTCTTTGGAGATACGGACAGTTGCCATTCCGGAGTTGCGATACGAGGATATTTCCGCCAAGTTGCCACTGATATATTTGTGAGAATATTGTATTCCGAGTTGCCAGTCATTTCCGGCATACCAGTCCAAACCGATAAGGGCATTGGTGCTGTTGCGGATAACGACAGGTGTATTGATAATAGGATCTTGTGCTTCACCAAAATATTCCGCAGCTTCTGCACGGACTACAAATTTGCCCAATGGAATTGATAGGTCAGCTCCCACCATCGTCATTCGGCGGTATTCACCATCACAGTACAACGAACCGTTTTCTGTTACGGTTTTGCGGAACACCGGCATTTTGTTCCATGTCCGAAGAACACTGACGCTGAAATCACCTCCACTAAGATAGGCTCCGATACGTCCGCCGTACTCGATACTTCGGAAGCGCTTTTCCGGTGTATTGTCTATGTTGATAGAATAAGGCATGGACACTCCCGGAAGCGTGAGAGCCCAAGGATTATTCCTGTCAGTAGATAACTCATAAAAAGAACTTACCGGAATCATCACCGCCTCGGCATTCCACTTGGGATGGGTGTATTTAAATCTTACGCAGTTCACCGGAATGCGGATATCATCATAGTCCTGTGTCAGGAACTCGGTAAAATCCATAGGTGAAACAATATCGGTAATACGCATGGCATCCGCCACGCCCCATGTGATGATTTGTCGCCCGGTGCGGATATCCCAATTAGATTTACCGTAATACAAGTAAGCCTCACGCAGAAAGAACCCACTTTGGCTTTTCAGCAAACTGTTATAAACCGCATTCGCCGACACGAACATGCCCGCATTGCCTTTCTCCAATGACAGTTCACCTCTCACACGGCTGCGCGATGCCATCCAGTCATTGGGTCTCTCAGTACGAAGGGCATGATAAGTATCCATGAATCCTTTAACTTTTACACGCAGTTGTTCGTTTTCTTCCTGCGCCAAGGCAGGAAGAAAAACAATACAAAGCAAGAAAACGAAAATTGCAATTCTTTTCATAGTCCTTTCTCTAATTTGGATACTGTAAACATCGCAGCATCTAATTTCATGTCATATTTCGGATTCTTCATCATGATAATGGTTTTGTGCCCAGTCTGGACATTATTCATCTCCATGCGGTGCTTCGTCCAGAAGCCCTGTACTTCAGTAATCTCCGAAACGGTCAGTATGCGATGAAGCTTGTTCAACTTGTCGTAATACTCCACACGTATGCCCATCAAGAACTCCTGCGCCACCCATGTCACCTTGCGCGAATAAATCTCATGTTTGTCCACGGGAACGGATTCCACCACCCAACATTTCTTGCCATCCCGTATTTCTGTGCGCAATAGCTTGTGTTTGTCCTCGTCAATATTCCGGTCACCCATATCATCGTAAGTGAAATCTGTTCCCATAAAGTAGTCCGTCTTGGACGACGAGCCGCTGATGCGCCGTGTTTTCTTCATTGCCGGCAGATAAAGCCATTTGTCATCCTCTTTCCCTATCCGGTCATAGTCCCATGTAAGGAATCCCGTACCTTTTACGTCACCGGGATATGTAAAGTACATGATTTTCTTCGTATCCTTGCCGATATCCATCGCCCACGATTCCACCTTGCGCTCACGCTTCGAACCATTCTTTTTCACTAACGTAAGTTCCATTTGCGCATAACGAGTGTCTCCATCAGGGCGTTCATCTATCTTTTTCATGATGTCTCGTCCGGATAATTGCTGTGCCTGTAGTGCAACTGCGACAAGCGCAAATGCCAATGTTAAAAATACATTTCTCATTTTTCTATTTGTTTTGAATTATTGATTTTTTCTTTCCCGAATACATGGAATCTTTCCACTAATACCGGAGTAATGAACAAATCGGAAATCAAGGCTGTCATAATTCCAATTACAGCCAACCAGCCGAAATTGAAAAATTGCAAACAGCATGAATCCATAAATCCGGCAAATACGGCCGATGTTATGACTGATGTCGTGACGATTGCCACACCGACAACACGGAATGTTCGGCGAATAGCCGTTTGATAATGTCTTTTTCGGTCATATTCCAATTTGGCATGGTTTATGAAATGTATGGTGTCGTCCACTGCCATACCCAACATCATTGGAATTATGCAAGCTGTCATCATATCAAGGGGTATGCCCGACCAGCCCATGTAACCACCCACGCAAATTGCAGGAAACAGGTTCGGTATTAAACCGATTAAACCAATCCGTACACTTTGGAACACTATCATCAGTATCATGCCGATGATGAGTACCGAAATCAGAAATGATTGAATCTGTCCGCGCACAAGATATTGCATCATGGTGGTGAATTGCGGAAGGTTTCCTACCGCTGTTATTTTTGCACCGGGAAACAATCCGACTGCGCGCTGTTCTATGTCGGCAAGTTCACGTTCCGCCTCACCTGAATTATAGTCGGACATCTCCACCATCAGGCGCAGACGGCGGTAGTCGTAATCCATCCAGTATTCCGATTCCGTGCCGCCGGCATTCTCGTAAAGCAGCATCATCTGAGCCACCTCGTCTTCCGTATCCGGGATGCGGTAATATGCCCTGTCTCCATCATTAAGCGTCTGATTCAAATCTTTCAGAATGTCGAGGATAGACGTTGTCCGTTTGGTCAACGGATATTCCTCTGTCAGTTTCGTAAGTTGTTCCAACCGGTGGAGATTTTCGGGCAATTTAGCCTGACCGTCTTCGGGAAACTCTACCATCAAGTCATACGAATAAAGCGAGCCAAGTTCAGAATGGCTGACTTCCAACAATTTGTTTACATACGGCACTTTCTCTCCCATGGTCCGTTCCATATCGAAAGCCGGTTCCACACGCCATACGCCGATGCCGAGTGCTACGCAACAAAGGACGAATACGCTCAGGATTATTTTAGGATTATGCAGGCCAAAAACACCTATGCGCACCATGATTCTCGACCATCGAGTATCGCTATTGTCCGTGAAGTTTGGTTTGGGTTTCTTGTCACGTCCGAACGATAACAATACTGGGGTAACGAGCATGGTTGTAAGCATGACAAACAGCACGCAAAGCGATGTATGGATACCGATGTAGGCTACCGGGCGTATCGGCACGATAAGAAATGAAAGTAACGACACGATGGTTGTCATGCCGCAAAAGAATACCGGCCATCCCGTTTCGGTGAATGTTTCCACTACTGCTTGTTTACGCCGTCCGTGAATCAACATCCGCTTGCCGAAAAACGAAAACAAATGAATATTATAGGCTATGGATACGGCAAACGCCAATATAACGGGAATAATACTCGTTGCCGAATCTACATATAATCCCAAGGCTCCGGCAATGCCGAATGTGACGAGCAATCCACCAAATGTACCGATAAATGGTGCCACGACACCGCGCACGGAACGTGTCATAATCAGCATGACAACGATGGAAATAAGTATGGCAAACTTTGCCAATCGTCCCATTTCCGTGCCAATGAACACTACCTTTTGCTGGCTGACATAGGGCATTCCAGTTGCTTTTGGATGAAGTGATGTATATTGGGGGTTGTGTATAATCCGGTCTACTTCTTCTCCGGTCAGAATATCAGGCGAAACCGTCGTCTCTTTCTTCCATACAGAATCTGCAGGAAACGGACGCAATTTGATGACAATCCATGACAGTTTTCCATCTTTAGAGATAAGTTTACGAGCCACCTCCGGTTTGCTGTAAGCCCGTTGTTTCACTGAATCCAGCCCAATTTTATCCTTCGGAATTACTTCCGGAACAATCTGCTCGATAGCCATTCCTCCTTCGTTGCCCGCAAGAAACTCTATATCGGCAAGTGACATTATTTTGTCTGCATACGAAAGGCTGTCAAGCAGTTCGTTGGACAAAGCCCGTAACGTTTCAAGATTTTGCGTTGTGAAATGGTTGTCACACTCTGTCAATACACCCACATAATAGTCATTGCCGAAATGTGCTTTGAACTCGTCTGTCTTCACCAACATGGGATCTCCTTTGATGAAATAATCGTCGAAAGAAGTTTGCACCACCATTTTCTTTACACCCATTACCGCTAACATCATGACTACGGCAAACGCTGCAAGCACCCACCAGCGTACCCGCAGCAACCATCCGGCAAATACGCCGAACTTTTCATTGATTCTTTCTATTTTCATGTTTTCTATAATTGAATTTATTGTTATTCGCTTTATGCCATGCAATTTGTCAGGTTATTATTATATAATAGTCCGTTAAAAATTCACCATATCGGCTAAGCGGCTTCTGCCACTATGCCAAAGAGTTCTTTGATAAGTTT